>DOVJ01000079.1 GCA_003520145.1 Eubacterium sp. | reverse complement strand
CCCATCTGCTTAGCTATAAGAAGATCAAGCTTTCTGATCTTATCATGATCTCCGTTAAAGAGTTCCATGAAGCTTGCCTGTGTACCTGTAGTACCCTTAGATCCAAGCATCTTCATGTTAGCAAGAACATGATCTATATCCTCAAGATCAAGCATGAACTCGTTGATCCAAAGGGTTGCACGCTTACCAACTGTAGTCGGCTGTGCTGGCTGAAAATGCGTAAAAGCAAGTGTAGGCAACTTCTTATACTGATCTGCGAAGTTCGCAAGCTGATCGATAACACATATAAGCTTCTTTCTCACAAGCTTAAGTGCCTCAGTCATAATGATAATATCAGTATTATCGCCTACATAACAAGAGGTTGCGCCGAGATGGATGATACCCTTAGCGTTCGGGCACTGTGCACCATACGCCTGTACATGCGCCATAACATCATGTCTTACTATGGCTTCTCTTTCCTTGGCAACATCATAGTTGATGTCTTCTGAGTGAGCTTCAAGCTCACTTATCTGTTCATCGGTTATATTAAGTCCAAGTTCCTTCTCTGCCTTAGCAAGAGCGATCCACAACTTTCTCCAGGTTCTGAACTTCTTATCTGGCGAAAAGATAAACTGCATCTCTTTGCTGGCATATCTTCCGGAAAGCGGACTTTCATATACGTCTCTCATACAAACCTCCTACATAAAAAAGCTATGGCCAAAAAGCCATAGCCTAATTATACATATATAAAATGTAAATGTCAACATGAAGACTCAATTCTTTGATTAAGATCATCCGCCAGACTCAGGATATCCTTCCCTGTCGCAAAAGCCAGCTCAGCATATACACTGTCCTGCGCAAGCTTACAATAACGCTCATCAAGAACAGTCCTCTTCTTGCCTTCCGCCTCGCGCTCACGACTTCTCTTCACAAGATGCTTAATAATAGCGATAAGAGATTCAGGATCGCATGCAGATATAACGCTCTTATATATATTCTCGCGCTGCTTCTCGTTATCGATAACGAGTTCTTCTATGTCGGTAATACTGTCTATGACAGAATTAGCTTTCTTCTTAGTCATAACACGTCTGATACGATCAGATGCGTTGTCAACAGGGATATATATCTTGCCGTTAACATCCTTAACAGGCACAACAAGATAATAGAGCTTTGCCTCACCTGTCAGGGCAAGTTCAACCTCATCCTTAATCTGACATATTCCATTCTTAGCATTAATAACAAAATCATTGATCTTAAACACTTATATCACTCCAATTCTTTTTTTATTATACCAAGTTTTCTCCGATTTTGTAAGTCCAAATTTCAAAAAAAATCGTTTTTTTTCCATATTGACTTATATATCGGGCAATGATAGAATAAATGTGATAAATTGTATCCTATAGGAGGTTAAGGTATGAATGATGGCATAGAGAAAAGAAAATACAAGAGATATCCTACATCACTTAAGCTTACAGTATCCACATTATTCAAGCAGAATAATGTCCAGATTCAGAACATCGACTCTCCTATTGAGATATGTGATATCTCGAAATCTGGTATTGGCTTCAGATCTGAAGCAAGATTCCCACTTCACTATTACTTCAACGCGCGTCTCACACTTGGTGAACACGCCAGTGATACCATCTTTGGTGTAGTTGAGATTGTAAGATCCATGCCATGCAAGGACGATTTGACGAAGACCATATATGGCTGCCAGTTTGTAGGTCTGCCATCTATATTTGACTATATCTTCGATGAATACGAGAAGAAGATTGAGAGTCAGAATAGCTAGAATAATTAACACAGGGGCATGATCATGCAATGCCCCTGTGTTTGTTTACCCAATCGGTATATCATATCAAAGTTATATTTGTCAATAATTGAGATTTGCCCTCTTCTTAACAACAGGTGCCACAATAAGCACAAGCGCCATCTTCAACACATCTCCTATTATGAACGGATATACACAAAGCGCAAGTGACTTTGCAAGACTCATGCTGGTAACATGCATAAACCACGCCGTACCCATCGCATAATTAACAAGTGTACCAAGCAGCATGGCGATGACAGCCACTAACATCTTTTCTCCGAACAACTTAAGAGCAATTCCCAGTATAAAAGCCATCAGTACATAAGAAACTATATAACCGCCCGTAGGTCCGGCAATCTTCGCAAAACCACTTCCAAAGTTTGAAAATACCGGAAGACCTATGCATCCAAGTATTATGTATATGACTACACTTAAGGTTCCGTACTTATATCCAAGCAGATATGCGGTGAGATAAACCGCAAAGGTAGACAGAGACAAGGGTACAAGCCCTGGAAGAGGAATTGTGAATGGTGAAACAACACATATCAGAGCCACCATAAGACCGACTAAAGCAACATTTTTGGTTTTCATAAGTTATAATCCTTTCTATTCTTAACTAAAAAAATTCTATCACACCGTTATCACCTTGTCAACTTTTTTCTTGAATAAGTTGACGAAGTGTAGAAGTTTTTGTGACATTCACCAAAATTCTACTTGAATTTTTCGATTATTATAGTAAAATGTTATATAGTGGGTGCATTTGTGGACTTGGTTTTCCATCTCACAGCGCCCAAAACTCTATAACACACTAGGAGGTATCATATGTCACCTATGACATGTTGGCTAATTGTATTAGCCATTGTTGCGGTATCGCTCATTTACATGATCTCATGTTATTTCCGCATCAAGAGCATGAGCGAAGGAACACCAGACATGGTGGAGATGTCAGGCATCATCAGAAGTGGTGCTGCTACATTCCTGAAGACAGAGTTCAAGGTTATCGCGATCATCGTCGCAGTACTTGCAGCAGTCTTCACTTTATTCATCGAGAAGACCTCAGGTCTTACTTTCATCATTGGTTCTATTATGAGTAGTATCGTATGTATTCTCGGTATGAGAAGTGCTACTTATGCCAATGTTCGTACAGCAAACAAGGCTCGTGAGACTAAGTCTATCGGCGAAACTGTTAAGGTAGCCCTTACAGGTGGTAGTATATCAGGTCTCAGCGTTCAGGGCTTCGGTTTACTTGGTCTCTTACTTATTCTCATCATCTTCAATGGTGTTGAGCACTCAGTTACAGGAACCGGCTTCATAGCTACTGTTGAGTGTAACCCAACTATTATGAGAATAACAACCTACTCACTTGGTTGTTCTATCGTTGCCATGTTTAACCGTGTTGCCGGTGGTAACTACACCAAGGCAGCAGATATCTCTTCAGATATCCTTGCAAAGCTCCGTCACGACCTTCCTGAGGACGACAGCCGTGTTCCTAATGTTATTGCCGACTTCATCGGTGACAATGTTAACGATATAGCTGGTAACTGTTCAGATCTTCTTGAAAGCTTCGTTGCTACTATGTCAGCAACCATCATGATTGCTGTTACTCTTTATGCTAAGCATAACGGTAACGTATCAGAGCAGTTATTTGACGCTACTACACTTTACCCAGTTCTTCTTGCAGGCGCAGGACTTCTTGGATGTACCATCGGTCTTCTCTTTGCCGCTCTTAAGAAGATGGGTAACAACCCTTCAAGAGAGCTTGATATCGCTACATGGATTTCAGCTGGTCTTACAGTTATCTTTGGATTAGGTATAACATGGTACCTCTTCTGCCACAACAACAAGATCACATCAGATGATCTTAAGACTTATGAATTCGCTATCGGTTGGATCTCTCCTTGGGTTTCATCTGTTCTCGGTATCATAAGTGGTATCGCAATCGGTTCTATTACAGAATATTATACAAGTACTGATTACAAGCCTACACAGGAGCTTGCAGAACTTGCTACAGAAGGTGAAGCCTTCGTTATAACTAAGGGTGATGCTATCGGTTCAAGATCATGTCTTCTTCCAATCCTCATCATCGGTGTTGCACTTCTTATCTCAGGTAAGCTTTGTGGAACATATGGTATCGCAGTATCAGCTCTTGGTATGCTTGCATTCGTAGGCGCTACAGTTTCTATCGATGCATTTGGTCCTATCGCTGATAACGCAGGTGGTCTTGCAGAAAGCTGTCACCTCTCACCGGATGTTCGTGTAATCACAGATAAGCTCGATGCAGTTGGTAACACTACTGCTGCTATCGGTAAGGGCTTCGCAATCGGCTCTGCTGCATTTGCTACAGTTTCTCTTATCACAGCTTACGTAGGTAACTATACAGAACTCGGTGCTGAACCAATACTTAACTTTGCTTCATTCATAGTTGTATCCGGTGGTGTAATCGGTGGTGCTTTGGTTGAATACTTCTCAGCTATGCTTACAGATAATACAATCGACTCTGCTAAGAAGATGGCTGATGAAGGCGATAAGATTCTCTCAATCCCTGGCGTACTTGAAGGCAAGGTTAAGCCTGACTACAACAAGATGATCCGTATGGCAGCTCAGGAAGCTCTTAAGAAGATGGTTATCCCATCACTTCTTGCCATCCTCATCCCAATCGTAGGCGGTATCCTCTTCGGTGTACAGTTCGTAGGTGGTCTTCTTGTAGGTGCTACAGTATGTGCTATCCCTAGAGCTATCTTCATGGGTAACTCCGGTGGTGCATTCGATAACGCTAAGAAATACATCGAGCAGGGTATGCTTAAGGGTCACGGTAAGGGAACACCTGCTCATAAGGCAGCCGTTACTGGTGATACAGTAGGTGATACACGTAAGGACGTTGTCGGCGTTGCTCTTGATATCTTCATCAAGATGATGTCAACAGTTGCCAACACACTTGCATCAGTATTCTCTAACATCTCATTGTTTGGTTAATAAAGACATACAATAAGAACTTCAAAAACCCTGGATTCCACAAATCAGAATCCAGGGTTTTGACATTTCCCAGTAATATCACTTCCGGAAAGACAATACATAAAAGCAGTAAAATATAATCACTGGGATGATTCGCAAGATTTCGTTATCTTTTTGCAAGCTCGCGCAAGTGCGGGCGAACAATAATA
>DOVJ01000102.1:2636-2828 GCA_003520145.1 Eubacterium sp. | reverse complement strand
TTGTCTTAGTCTGTCCCTCGAATCTAGGCTCAGGGTGCTTAACTGCGACAACAGCACACATACCGTTACGCACATCCTGACCTGTGAAGTTGACATCCTTCTCCTTCAGGATTCCTATCTCCCTGGCGTACTGGTTTATGATAGCTGTGAACTTCGTCTTGAAGCCTGTAATATGGCTTCCGCCCTCCTGTG
>DOVJ01000102.1:0-2581 GCA_003520145.1 Eubacterium sp. | reverse complement strand
AGATGTTGTTGCAAAAGCCCAGTATATTTTCCGTGAATTCGTCTACGAACTGAATAGCGACCTCAAGTTCTACGCCCTGACTCTTGCCCTTATAGTAAATAGGCTCGCACACAGGCTCCTTACCTTTGTTAAGGTCCTTAACATAGGCAACTATGCCTTCTTCTTCATGGAATACAATTTCCTCAGACTTGCCTTCACGCTTATCGCAAAAATGTATCGACAGCTTCGGATTAAGATAAGCAGTCTCATGAAGTCTCGACTTCACCATCTCTGCGTTGAAGTTGGTCTTCTCGAAAATCTCAGGGTCGGGAAGGAAAGTAACGCTCGTTCCAGTATCGTTCTTTCTGCAGGTTCCAATCTCCTTAAGCTTATATACAGCCTTGCCTCTTTCATAACGCTGCATATACACCTTACCGTCAAGCTTTATGGTAACTTCAAGCCACACCGATAAAGCATTGACAACAGATGCGCCAACGCCATGCAGACCGCCTGATATCTTATATCCGCCATCACCAAACTTACCGCCTGCATGAAGCACGGTGAATACCACCTCAACAGCAGGGATTCCTGCCTTCGGATGTATACCTATAGGGATACCACGGCCATTATCAGTAATAGTCGCTGTTCCGTCGGCATTGAGCGAAACACTTATCTCATCACAATAACCCGCGAGATGCTCATCCACGGAATTATCACAGATCTCATAGATAAGATGATTAAGACCTCTTGTAGATACGCTGCCGATGTACATACCAGGTCTTTTTCTTACAGCTTCTAGTCCTTCGAGTATAGATATGCTCGAAGCATCGTAATTGTTTGACATCTTAATCCTCTCAAATTTTGATTAATACATAGATTTTCAAGTCTCGCACCGCGAGACTTGCGAGCCAGAATAATTGCAAAGCAGTCACCTGTAGATATCACATATTATAATATCAGCAGGTGACTGTCGGATCTTAGATCATTAGAAAAGTATATTCTTAACCGCTTCCTTCATGCCATCCTTAGTACAAAGTCTGTTATGAAGGACCTTAGCCTCAAGTATATCCTTAATAGCATTCGGTATCTCTACCATAGACAATCTGTTAAGCTCGCCAAAAAGTTCGAAATCATCGACATCCGCATACTTAGGGTCGATAGATGTAAGTACACTCTTTGCAAACTTATATGGGCTTGCAGTAGATGCTATAACAGAAGGTGTTTTATCAGAAGTCTCTTCTACATACTTCTTATATACTGTTGCAGCAACAGCTGTATGAGTATCGATGATATATCCTGTTGAATCATATATATCCTTGATAACGGCAGCAGTCTCTGCTTCCTTGGCATAATTGCCGTAGAAATCAGCAAGTCCCGACTTCATATCTTCTGTTATGCTATACTTTCCTTCAGACTTAAGACTGTCCATAAGTTCCTTAGTCTTAGCCGCAGACGAACCAGCGATGATATAGAGAAGTCTCTCAAGGTTACTAGATATAAGTATATCCATAGATGGAGACATAGTAAGTATGAACTCTCTGTTTCTGTCATATGTTCCTGTAGAGAAGAAATCATACAAAACCTTGTTGTCGTTAGAAGCACAGATGAGCTTGTTGATAGGAAGCCCTATGTTCTTAGCGTAAAATGCTGCCAAAATATTGCCAAAATTACCAGTAGGAACAACTGTATTGATCTTATTGCCGAGCTTAATCTCGTTATTCGCAACAAGACGTGTATATGCATATACATAATATACTATCTGAGGAACAAGACGTCCTATATTGATAGAATTCGCAGATGAGAACTGAAGTCCGTGCTCATCCATCTCCTTGGCAAATTCCTTATCAGAGAATATGTTCTTAACACCTGTCTGTGCATCATCAAAGTTACCCTCTATAGCAACTACATAAGTGTTGTTGCCCTTCTGTGTAACCATCTGCTTCTCCTGAACCTTACTTACTCCATCCTTAGGATAGAATACGATGATCTTAGTTCCAGGAACATCAGCAAATCCAGCCATAGCAGCCTTACCAGTATCACCCGATGTAGCTGTAAGTATAACTATGTCATTCTTAACGTTATTCTTCTTAGCAGAGGTTGTAAGAAGATGTGGAAGTATAGACAAAGCCATATCCTTAAAAGCGATAGTCGCACCATGGAAAAGCTCGAGATAATAGGCATCGCAAGCCTTAACAAGTGGAGCGATATCAGGTGTATCGAACTTGGAATCATAAGCCTTATCGATACAATCCATAAGTTCTTCCTTAGTAAAGTCAGTAAGGAAAAGCTTCATAACCTCATAAGCAACCTGCTTATAATCCATCTTAGCAAGGTCTTCAAGACTTACATCAAGCTTAGGAAACTCGCTTGGAACAAAAAGTCCGCCATCATCCGAAAGACCCTTAAGTATAGCCATAGATGCTGTATAATTAACAGAATCATCTCTAGTACTCTTATAATATAAACTCATATCAGTCACCTCATATTCAAAAATCTCTTATATCATAGCATAATGAAGAGAAAAAATCAACCAAATAAAAAAACTATCACGGGGACAATTCGCAAGTATAAAAATCTTGACGTGTCCTAGTGATAGTTTTTT
>DOVJ01000192.1 GCA_003520145.1 Eubacterium sp. | reverse complement strand
GCGAATCGTCCCCGTGATAGTTTTTATAGCCTTTCATATTGGCTAACATCGTTTCAGATGAAGATTGGTTAAGGTTTTGCTTATTCTTCAATGAACAGGTAGAAGTATACGATTGTATAACAGAAGACCTTCACTACTTTAGATTAAAGCTAAATCGCTGTCCGGCAACACTTAATGAGATGGTTGATAAGATCAACGCAGCAAAAAAGGATGATAAGTGGATTATGTGTAGTCCAGAAAAGGGTAGATTTCACATGTTTGGCGAGACAGGAGCTTATAACATAAAGTTTATTTCATCCAATAACACAGATAATATCTATGAAGCTGTGTATGATAAAGATGGCAAGCTCATAACTGAGAATGATGATAATGGCAAGAATATGGGAACATATAATTATGCGAGTTCATCAAAGGATTCAACTGCTCATATCAAGT
Source organism: Eubacterium sp. (assembly GCA_003520145.1). Lineage (GTDB taxonomy): Bacteria > Bacillota > Clostridia > Lachnospirales > Lachnospiraceae > UBA9775. The sequence continues at coordinate 3,881 of DOVJ01000192.1, read as the reverse complement.
ATGATGTTGATACATATGAAGATTGGGGGAATACACCACTTGATCCAGTACCAATTAAGGGATCATGGAATTATAATGTAACGAAAAAAATATTGTATGTTTTTGGCAGTATTGAGCCACGTGATAAAGAACAAAGTGATTATACTGTGGATGAAGATGCAAAAAAGCATTATATACAAGTGTGTAAAGCAATAAAAATAGATTATGATAAATTGCTTAAAGTTAATTTTTCGGATGCTTGTTATTAGGAGAGTATTAAGCTTATGAGAAAAAATATATTACTTATAACAGGTGGAATCCTAAATGTAGCAATTGTTATTGGAAGTGTAATGTTCATGATAGTTAATTTTGAGAATTTGGCCTATTTTGATGAGCGAAATCATTCACATTCTACCATGTCATTCCATGCAAGATATCAATATTGGCTTGAAGATAAGTATGGCACAAGAGAGGGTGTTAAGATTTATCGAAAATATCGAGATTTTACAGTGTGGATTATAGAGCATCACATAAATGAAATGATTTTTGCAGTAATTGTTTTGATGATGTTAGGCGGCATATGGATAAATAAGAAGCTTAATAAGAAGATGAATAAAGTGTTTAAGGTGTATCTTATACTCTGTATCATATTGATGCTTTTGACAATATTTGTAGCAGGACCGGATTATGTTGATTCGATTTATGATTCATAAGTACTATTGAACTGGTATGACAATTTTTAGGAGGGGTGTAATATAGGGTTCAATGGATAGCGCAAAGGATTAAAAAACTCAGGTATTGGTTTTTACCAGTGCCTGATTTTTTTATCTCAGGCTGATGATATATCGGTCTTTGTGTTTGATTGACATATATACCCAATAGATGATATAATATCAGATTATATGGCGAGACTTGAAACACAAACTACGAAAGGAGAGACAAATGAGTATATTGTTTGTACTTATCGGACTTTCGCCGCTTCTTGGCTTTAGTGTATTCAACATAGTCAGGAAAAAGCGTATACTTCGCCCGTTTATAGCGATTGTCGCGTCGGGTGCTGTAACTGCTGCAGTAGCGGTTGTAGGTCCTATGTTGGTTGTGCCTGATACTGAGAAGTCAGGAATCACTCTTTCTGAGGATGATATGTCATATCTTGCGATGACAGAAGCATCAGCGGGTGAGTATGATAAGGCGCTTTCACATATTGAGAAGCTTAATATGGAAGTGGGAGATTCTCTTAACGGTCTTCTTGCAGGATTTAGAGTGTCGACTGCGCAGGGTGATTTCTATACGGCTCGTAATTACGCAAGTATGCTTAATCTGTTTGTGAAGGAGAACAATAAGAGCCTTTCTAAAGCAGAACGTGAGATTGTAGATGCTCTTATAGGTGATCTTGACCTTGACAGGGAAGATACCATGAAGCAGATGAAGGATGTTCTTGCGGATGAGATTAAGTCTTATGAGAAAAAGCATAAGTATGCAGAGAATATGGGAGAAGCCATAGAATCAGCCGCGCTCCTTGCATCTGCAAATCAGAAGGATGATTATGCTCAGGTAGCAAGAAAGTTAAGGAGACTTTATAAGAAGAATAAGAGTATATTTGCGCTTGATAATGTAAGTGAAGCATATATCACTGCTTTGGTTAAGTGTGAGGAGTATGACGATCTTGTTAACTATGCACTCGATTCGAATGATGCTAGTGCTATAGCGGCCGTTGCCAATCTCTATATGACAAAAAAGATTGATGACGATCTTTTTGAGGGTCTTGTACCTGAATCCGGCGTATATACTGCTGTTGTTGACAGAGTAAGTACTATAGTGGATAAGCTTGATTCTGATAAGCTTTCTAAGGCTAAGATCGCTGAGTATGAGGAGAAAGCCAATACTATTGAGCAGCTCGATGATAATCCGATTCTTGCTACTCTTGAGAAGAGACTTGAACCGGAAAAAGAAGCAGAAGAAAAGAAGGCCGCTGCATATGTGCAGGACGCAGGTATCAACAGTGTGCTCATGAATGCGACTGTGGCTAAGAGGGAGATTAAGGAAGCTTTGGCTGCTGCACAGGCAGCGGATGATGCTAATCTAAGGTCGCTTCTTTCACAGGCAGATCAGGTTATCAATGGCGATGCTGTTGGTAAGGTTACAGATCTTGATAAGAACTTAAGAGATGCTTATACAGCATCAAGTGTTCTTCCTAGTGATCTTGTGACTGTTCCTGATGAATTCGTATCTAATGGTAATACAGCTGCGAACGAGAACCGTGCTATGATCAATGTCGGAATCGTTGATTGCAAGGATTTTCCTAAGATCAAGGCTTATGTATCTACAGGTGGTGTGGATCTCACAGATAAGAGCAAGGTGTCTATAACAGATGCAGGTGCTGTTATAACAGACTTCCAGATAGAGAAGGTTAAGTATGACAGCGCAAGGATCTATCTCATATGTGATAATTCCGGAAGTATGTCTGGAAGTATAGATGGTCTTAAGCAGGCTGTTACTAAATTCGTAAAGACCAAGACTGGAAGTGAGAAGATAGATGTCATAACGTTTGACTCATCGGTGCTTGAAAATTCAGGCCTTTTGTCTGATGAAGATAAGCTTCTCGAAGCTGTTGAGAAGTTTAGAGCGCGCGGTGGTACGAATATTAAATGTGGTGTAGACGCGGCATTTTCTGATCTTAAGAAGGATGAGGATGTTCTTACAGTATTCATCGCTATGACTGATGGTCAGGATAGCACTTATGGGTCTCAGGAAAGGCTCAATGAGCTTCGTGTCAAGTGTATGGAGAATAATGTAATCCTCTATACGATAGGTCTTGGCGGAGTTAACGGCGAGTACCTTCAGAGTATAGCAGATTCAGGTATGGGAAGCTTCGTATACGGAAGTGATGCAGTGCAGCTTGAAGGACTGTATCAGTTCATACATAATCAGCTCGATGAGAATTATGTCATAACATATTACGCAAAGAACACAACTACTAAGTACAACAGACTTCTCGAGATAAGAGAAACTACAACTGGATATGCAGGTAAGAGAACTTATTCTCTTGATTATGCTTCGCAAGGCGCTTCGGGTGCAGTTGTCCCTGGTGGCGTAAGGATAAGCCCTAATAATTCCGGTGCTAAGGTGACAGGCTATGGCATATCAAGTATTGCTATGGGCAGATACACTGCTGGCGAATTCACTATTGTAGGCTCTGGCTTTGAGACGGCAAAGAGCATAACAGTTAGTCTTGAGGGAGATACGAATGTGCCTAACCTCAAGGTGAGCACTGTAAGTGATACAGAGCTTCGTGTGATCGTTCCAGCGAAAACTGCATATGGAACATACAAGTCAGTTATCACTATAGACGGCACGACTTTTGAACTTGATGGGCTTAGGATTCTCGATGCCTATGCGGCGCCAACTGTATTTAACTTTGGCGAGTATACATTCGAGGCACTGAGCGTAGATACTAACGGCAACACCACGACACTTAGTGGAAATGTAGTGATGAACGGATATCTTCACTTCAACGGAGATGTAACACTAAAGGGTAATCCTGATGGCAATCAGCTTAACTTAAGCGAGAAGGCAGGATCGTATATCACTTATACAGGAGGTATAGGTGGCCTTATCGGGCAGTACTTCGGTAACAGAGCGGATATAGATGCATTTACAAGTGTTGATCTGTATAAGGATAGTAAGACCTATGATAAGTTCAAGCTTAACGGTTTGGCAACTTATGCAGGAATCGGTCTTAAGAATCCGAATATGGAGCTTCATGGCGATGGAATAGTTACATATCTTGTGGATTATAGTCTTGATATACCTCCGCTTGCGAATCTCTTAGATGCTGCGGATGTTACGTTCTCCGGTGTACTTAAGAACAGTCAGAAGGTAATACTTGGTGATAAGGATAT
>DOVJ01000215.1 GCA_003520145.1 Eubacterium sp. | reverse complement strand
CAAAGGTACGGATCTGGATCTCAAAGGGCTGTCCGTTGGGCCCGATCAGTGTCGTATGAAGAGACTGATACATGTTGGGCTTGGGCATTGCGATATAGTCCTTAAACCGTCCCGGAATAGGCTTGTACATCTCGTGGATTATACCAAGCGCCGCATAACAATCCTTAACAGAATCAACTATAATCCTGACCGCAAAGAGATCATAGATCTGATCGATAGTCTTATTCTGATTAACCATCTTTCTGTATATACTGAAAAGATGCTTTACTCTTCCATTAACCTCAGCCTTAATATCAGCATGATTCATATGCTGCTTGACTTCAGTAACAATATTGTCTATGAACTCATCTCTCTCCTGCTTGGTTGCCCACAGTTTTTCGTTAATCTCCTTATAAGCTTCAGGCTCAAGATACTTAAGAGATAAGTCATCAAGTTCTATCTTGACCTTAGATATACCGAGTCTATGAGCTATAGGAGCATATATCTCCATAGTCTCTCTGGCCTTTTCCTTCTGCTTCTCAGGCTTCATAAAGTCCAGAGTACGCATATTGTGAAGTCTATCGGCAAGCTTTATAAGGATTACTCTTATATCCTTTGCCATGGCAAGAAACATCTTTCTTAAGTTTTCTGCCTGCATCTCAGCTTTATCTGCCTTATCAAGACCAAGATCAAGTTTTGTGAGTTTGGTAACACCATCCACCAAAAGAGCAACTTCTTCTGAGAACTCATTCTTGACATCATCATAAGACATCGAAGTATCTTCTACCACATCATGCAACAGACCGCCTATGATAGTTTCCTTATCAAGCTCCAATTCAGCAAGGATTATAGCCACGCAAATCGGATGTATGATATAAGGCTCACCGGATTTTCGCTTCTGTTCCTTATGAGCCTCATAGGCGATATTGTAGGCCTTCTCAATAAGGCTTATATCTGTATTCGGTCTGTACTTTCTGATAGTGTCTATAAGTTGCTTATGTAATACCTCTGGCTCTGTAAAACTCGGCGGTATCACACTGTCTGCTTTTTTTGGAGGAAGTTTTTTATCTATACTTTTCAAAAAATCTTCCATACAGCCTTCTTTCTTTTATTCACCTTCAAAACTAATCAGTGTCTCAAGAGGATAATCTATATTATCCCTTCCATGAAGATCAGGAAGTTCTATAACCTCCAAAGCCTTCACAACTATTCCTCCCTGATCTCTTACAAGCTTTGCAAGAGCGTTAGTCGTACCGCCTGTAGCAAAGAGATCATCTATTATAACAACTCTGTCGCCCTTTCTGATAGCATCTTCATGTATCTCAAGCTTGGTAGTAGCATATTCAAGAGTATAATCAACACCTACGCACTTTCCTGGAAGCCTGCCAGGCTTTCTTGCCGGCACAAATGCTTTGCCCTGCGCATAAGCTACAGGCATACCGAAGATGAATCCTCTTGCTTCAGGTGAGAGCACTACATCATACTCTGCAGGATCAAGCTTAGAACAAAGTTCATCTATACAGTATCTGATGGCCTCACCATCTCTTAATATCCCTGTTATATCTCTGAATATGATTCCTTCCTTCGGAAAATCCTTGATACTTCTGACATGTTCCCTAAGATCCATCAGGCTTCAACCTCGCTTTCATCATATATCTTCTGCACAAAATCACGGGTAGCAATAGCATTGTCCGGTTTAGTATTCTCAAGAGATATATGAATATATGGCTTATAAGTCTTGATCTTCTTCATAAGAAGAGGATAATTGAATCCACCCTGTCCACTAGGAATAGATATAAGCTCGTTCTTCTCTTCATCAAGCTTATAATCCTTGCAGTGAATAACACATATATCATCCCTAAGAAGATCAAAAGCCTCCTCTATGATCTCATCCTGACGGTCTATGTTGCCCGGATAGAGAAGATTCACAGGATCAAATATGATCTGGAGATTAGGAGAATTAATCGAATCAAGAACGTTACGCGCACGCTGCACATTATATACTATGTGCTTATATACAGGCTCTATAGCCACTACAACGCCCATCTTCTCAGCATAATTAACAACAGGTCTTAAGTTCTCGATGAAGCACTTAAGAGCCTCTTCACTATGATTTGCAGGTTCAAACTTATATTCTTCATTCACCGCACCAGTCTCTGTTCCTACACAGCCAACACCAAGATAACTTGCAAATCTTATATGCGCCTTATACTTCTCAACTATCTCTTCATGCTTGATAGGATTAGGATTGCAGAGATTAAAATAACACCCAAGTACGCATACATCTACATCACTCTTAGCAAGAAGCTTCTTGATGTACATAGCAAGACCGGGAGTCATAACAGAATTCGTCACCTTAAAATCATGCACTGCTTTAGTCAACGCAAGCTGAGTGCACTCGAATCCCTTATTGTGAATATTCATAAAAAGCTCTTCAAGTGGAGCTGTTTCCATATCATGTGCTCTGATACCAATTCTCATAAGTACCTCCAAAATACATAGTTATCTTACCATATATGATACACCAATAAAGCCAAAAAGTAAACAAAAATATAAATCAAGAGGCTGTAAAAAACTGTCACTGGGACACGCTAAGATTTCTATACTCTCGCGTGCA
>DOVJ01000022.1 GCA_003520145.1 Eubacterium sp. | reverse complement strand
GTGTGCGCCGCCAATTTTATCAACATGATAATACGCCTTATATGGCTTACCTTCCAACTATGTTGAATTTATCGTTTGCCATCAGTAATAACCTCCTAGTTATGAATTGGCTCTGCTTCAAAACATTTGATATATGCTCTATCCTGACTATATACAACTTCGTACGTGCTGTTATTGATAATTGTGTCGTATCGTGAGATGTTGCTAAGGAGCTGGTCGAAGACGTCGAACTTTTGTATCTCTTGCACCATCTTCTGCTTGTTGGTATCGATACTGTTTCCAAGAGTTATATTGCTATCTCGAAGGCTCGACAGTGCAATTCCGTTGATCGCTCCGCCAGCGCTGCCTCTGGCACTTCCAGGTGGAAGCATGATAGCTTCTCCAAAGAGCGTGCCTACGCCCATATCTCGCATATGCTTATATATGTCGGCATCTGTGATTTTGGTGGAATTAAAGTAGTCCTTTACCTTCGAATCACAATCAAAGGCTAAGGTCTTGTAACGCGCATAGTTAGACTTTATGTCATTGGCCACGAATCTTATATAATCGCTCTCTGTATTTTCAGCGAGCATAATCTCGAGAAAATACGCAAGAGAATAGCTATATAGTGCGAATTTGTAATTGCTGACCTTGTAGCCCATCTCGTTGATTATATCGATGAGTTTGTCTACATTCTTTCTTATGTTACCCTTAAGACCGTTGAACTCTATATTCTTCTGCTGATAGAATGAGTTATAGAAATTCATGTGAGCATAACTATCTTTCCTTATACTTTGCAATTGCAGCAGGGTTGAAGCCTTCTGATACTCGTTGGACTTTATGTAATCAAAAGTGCTCACCACTTGTCTTAGGAAGTAATCATTGGCTATTAGCTCACTGCGCTTTTCTGTTTCGAGAAACTGCTGTATACCCTCGATTCCCTTTTCAAGTCTTGATAACTTATCGTTAATCTCGGATAGGAAGTATTGGCCTGTCAAGGAGGAAATGAAAGAGAATATACCGTTGGCAATTAGGGTGCTAGAAGAATTAGGCTTAATTCCTACTTGTCCTGTTATCTTACCATCATCTCCAACAATATTACCGGTAGAAAATCCCTTATACTTCTTTGATTTCTGAAGATTTCCAAGACTTTTATCATACTTAACACGATATGTTCCCACACTTCCTATTGCATGCATAGCAAGTCCTGGAATATGCTGAAAGACTGGTCCGAAAGTGTCTATATGATCACTATCTATCTCTTTATAACCAGAACTAATCAACTGTTCAGGAAGCGTGACAGTCGTATCAAAATCGGTATGTATTCCATACTCGTCTAGATACTGATTCACTTCTTGATATAATAATTCGGTTTCATCTGCCATAATACGCATCACCTCCGAATATCCATAACATTCCTCACATCGGCGTTCCAACCTCTATAAGATTGCCATCCAGATCATAGAACCTGACTACCTTCTGGCCCCAGCTATGTGTCATCAGTTTGTTCACATACCTGATATCTGGGTACAGGCGTTCTAGCTTCGCTACGAAGCTTTCGATATCTGCTTCTTCGAAGTAGAGCTCGCTGGTGTTGTTCTCTGGGATTATGTCTCTTCTGAGGAACTCACGCCAGATCTTCTCGTCCTGAAGGACGAGGCCTTCTGTGAGGATCATATTGCCACCGTTGTCTAAGCGTAGCTCTAAGCCGAACAGGTCGTGGTAGAACTGACGGGACTTGTCTATATCTTTTGTTACGATCAAAACATTTTTCAGTTTCATGGGGACCTCTTGGGGGGCAATCTTATCTGGATGCCATGAAACTATCGATACTGAAAGATGTCACCTGATCAATAGCTGTTTTATGCTCGCGGATGCAATCAAAATCCAAACCCTTTATTGAGTGGGGATCCTTCTTGGTTAAGGCAAGTTCCATACAATTGAAATCCAATCTTGATACATAGTCGGCGTACTCCATGATCTCTTCTTTTGATCTTAGAGTGCTTGCATCGATAAGATCTCTAGTGTTGTGGCACTTCTCGAATATGCTTACCAAATCGCTTCCTAGAGTCAACTTGTCTTCCGCTGGCTTATCGGTGAATCCGAGTACCCATGCTAAAACAACAGCCTGTTCACCTAAGCCTACTAAATCGCCTAACTGATCTTCCCCGATTTCTCCTTTTGAAATCGCAGACAGTGTGCTTGCTAACTGATTAAAATCAGGAGCATACTTCACTCCCAGCATCATAACATCTGCATCATCTACGTCTCCACGATTATTTAATCTGTTGATTGCTTTTCTTCCTACGAAGAAATCGAATATGAGGCGCAGCGCTAATTCCTGCTTGTCCTCTATCGTTACGATAGAATCGACCGGTACGAGCTTCAGTTCCTTATAGCTTGATAAGCCCATCTTTTCTATGATTTCACAGTTCTTTTCGATTCTGGCTATATCGTTGGTCGAATAGGAAATCTTAGTCATGTCTACCTTAAGCTTTGATTTAAAGTAGTTTTCAAGATACGAGGTGCTGCTATTCTCGCTGTCGTTAGCACTGTCTTTGTTCTTCTTAAATATGTCAAATATGCCCATTGTATTATTATCTCCTTAATTGATATCTTCTATTATTCGTATTTCCTATCGCTTCAATCTCTTCCATCCCACTTATAATGGCTCTTATACGTTGTTCGCTTAAGCTTAGATACTTAGTCATTTCACTAATTTTCATTGAACCATTTTCTTGGAGTAATTCAACTATCCTGTTTTCATGTTCTAATGTTTTACTACGCTTAGAAACTTCGCTCGAAAACTTCGCTTGCAAACTTCGCTTGTTTTCTTCGCTCGTATTTATTATCTTTTTCTTACTAAGCGGCAGCATCAATATAGTTCTATCTGGCCCATACTGTTCTTCTATCACAGGTGCATCCCACTTATTGTCCTCCCATACAGAGAAGATATTCGGCACGCCACTACCTGCTCTCTCACCTATCATAAGAAGGTTTAACATCTTCATGATGGCTTTGTTTCGAGGGTCTGATATGCCGCCTCTTAACATCTGATCCTTACCTGTACGGATACTTCCAGGATTCTGCATAATAATTCTATCCTGCTCCTTGAGTATCACAAGACCACGAGGAAGATAAAAGTCAGCGTTAACGATACAGTTAGCAAGTGCCTCTCTGACAGCCTTATGTGTAGGTGTATCTTCTACTCGCGACACGCCATTTAGCACAAAAGGCTTAGGAAGGTCTCTCGATAGCCTATTGTAAACTCTAAAAAAGAAATCAAAAAGATTGCCTGACCACTCGCCAGAGCTTGACTGGATTCTATCTGTCCATCTGATGGTAGGATCAAGTACTTCCCTATAATCAAGAAAGTACTCTGGAAAATATCTGACAATCCTATACTCTTCTCCAAACATCAGAAGACCGGCTGCCGTTGGCTTAAGTTCACCATCCTTTAATCTTCCAGCGGCACCAATCTTATCAAGAAATTCCTCTTTTGATGCATGTTCCCATACATGTCCCGGTTTTACAGCGCTTAGATAATTGCGATATGACTGTACTGTAGCATGGACCTAATCTCAGACTTCGTACAGTGATAATCTCCTTCCCAGTTTCTACGATAAGTTCCATTCCATATATCATTATTGATATATACTGGTTTTTGATCTCTTCTTGCACGGGGAACATAGATAACCATAATTACATCGCCGTTTAATTCATAGGTTTTCACATCTTCGTCAAGCAGAAGATTAATATTAACTTTGCCACGGTTGTTGATTGTGTCCCATAACATTTTCTTAAGTTTGGTTGCGTCTTGCAGACCAGTTGTATAAAAGCTTCCGTCTTTTCTTTCGGACACGCCAAGTATGATCACACCACCATAACAATTAGCCATAGCCGAATAACTCTCCCATAAACTTATAGGAAGACCATCCTTTGCTTTCTTAACTTCTAGACGATTATCCTCACGATATTCATCGAACTTTTTTATGTGAAGCCTCACACGACTAAAGTCGCATGCTTCCTATAGCAGCCTTACGGCTGCGTCCGATTTAGGCGGACGGACTGCGTTTCTACCATACAGCAAAAACTCAGATACTTATG
>DOVJ01000109.1 GCA_003520145.1 Eubacterium sp. | reverse complement strand
GCCAGTGCTCATAAGATGTCTAACGATATCAGACTTCTTCAGCACCTTAAGGAAGTAGAGGAGCCATTTGAGAAGACTCAGATTGGTTCTTCAGCTATGGCATATAAGAGAAATCCTATGAGAAGTGAGCGTATCGCTTCACTTGCTGACTTCGTTATAGCGGATGCTATCAATCCAGCTATCGTATCATCTACTCAGTGGTTTGAGCGTACACTTGATGATTCTGCTAATAAGAGACTGTCTATACCTGAAGGTTTCCTCGCGGTTGATGGTATACTTGATCTGTGTATCAATGTTACGAATGGTCTTAAGGTATATGAGAAGGTTATCGAGAAGAGACTTAAGTCCGAACTTCCTTTCATGGCAACCGAGAATATCATGATGGATGCTGTTAAGGCAGGTGGAGACAGACAGGTACTTCATGAGGAGATAAGACGTCTGTCTATGGAGGCAGGAAAGAGAGTTAAAGAAGAAGGTCTTGATAACAATCTTCTTGAACTTATAGCTGCAAATCCGATATTTGGTGTAACTAAGGAGCAGATCGAGGCTAATCTTGATCCTTCAAAGTACATCGGTAGAGCAGATGTACAGGTAGACGAATATCTTACTGAGGTCGTTAGACCTATGCTTGAAGCCAACAAGGATTCCCTTGGTATAGAGGTTTCAATCAACGTATAATATAAAAACGGAGGCAATTATGGTTAGAGCTATTGTAGGCGCCAATTGGGGCGATGAAGGAAAAGGTAAGATAACAGATATGTTATCGGAAGAGTCTGATATTATCGTAAGATATCAGGGCGGAAGTAACGCAGGCCATACTATTATCAATGATTATGGCAAGTTCGCACTTCATCTTCTTCCATCAGGCGTATTTTATGATCATACAACCAGTGTTATAGCTAATGGTGTAGCTCTTAATATACCAAAGCTTATCGAAGAACTTGAATCACTTAAGGCTAAGGGGGTTCCTACACCTAAGATCATAGTATCTGACAGAGCACAGATTCTTATGCCTTATCATGTGGATTTTGATGCTTATGAAGAGGAGAGACTTGCAGGAAAGTCATTTGGCTCTACTAAGTCGGGTATAGCACCTTTTTATTCAGATAAGTATGCTAAGATCGGTTTCCAGGTAAGTGAACTTTTTGATGAAACTAATCTCTATGATAAGGTTAAGAGAGTGGTAGAATACAAGAATATCCTTCTTGAGCATCTCTATCATAAGCCTCTTCTTGATGCAGAGGAAGTATATAAGACTATGCTTGGTTACAGAGATGTTATCGCGCCATATGTAAGAGATGTGTCTAAGTTCCTTTGTGATGCAATCAAGGAAGGTAAGAATATCCTCTTCGAAGGTCAGTTAGGTGCTCTTAAGGATACAGACCATGGTATATATCCTATGGTTACATCTTCATCTACTCTTGCTTCTTATGCTGCAGTTGGTGCAGGTATTCCTGCTCGTGAGATCAAGGATGTCATAACTGTTGTTAAGGCTTATTCTTCGGCTGTTGGAGCTGGTGCTTTTGTAAGTGAGATTTTCGGCGATGAAGCTGATGAATTAAGACGCAGAGGCGGTGATGGCGGAGAATTCGGCGCTACTACCGGAAGACCTAGAAGAATGGGCTGGTTTGATGCTGTAGCTACTAAGTATGGTTGTAGAATGCAGGGGGCAACAGAGGTTGCTCTTACTGTTATAGATGTTCTTGGCTATCTTGATGAGATACCTATATGTGTAGGTTATGATATAGACGGAGAGGTTACAACAGACTTCCCTGTTACATATAAGCTTGAGAAGGCTAAGCCTGTTATCAAGAAGATGCCAGGTTGGAAGTGCGAGATAAGAGGTATCAAGACTTATGAGGAACTTCCTAAGGAGTGTCGTGATTATATCGAAGAGATAGAAAGACTTATAGAAGTACCGATAACTATGGTATCTAACGGACCAAAGAGACACGAGATCATATACAGAAACAGATAATAGAGGTATATTATGGAGTTTTCAAAATATTTTGATCATACAATCCTTAGTGCAACCGCTACAAGAAAGGATGTACTTAAGGTATGTCAGGAGGCTTTGAAGTATAATTTCGCCAGCGTATGCGTGAATTCGTGTTTTGTATCTATTGTTTCCAATCAGTTGAAGGGAAGCGATGTGGCTACATGTGCTGTTGTGGGATTTCCTCTTGGTGCTATGAGTAGTGCAGCCAAAGCATTTGAGACCAGACAGGCTGTTATGGATGGCGCAGATGAGATCGATATGGTTATCAACATCGGTGCGCTTAAGGCTGGGAACCTCGAGTATGTGAAGAATGATATCAAGCTTGTTCGTAATGAGTGCGTTGATAAGGTTCTTAAGGTGATAATTGAAACTGCATATCTTAGTGATGATGAAAAAGAAATCGCCTGTGAAATTGCTGTTTCACAGGGCGCTGATTATGTGAAGACTTCAACTGGTTTTGCAACTAGTGGTGCTACTGCGGCTGATGTGGCGCTTATGAAGAGGTGCGTGGATGGTAAGGCTAAGGTTAAGGCCGCTGGTGGCATAAGAGATTATGATACTGCTGTGGAACTCATACGCGCGGGTGCCGACAGAATAGGTGCCAGTAGAACTGTTGAGATCATAGCCGGTAATAGATGATACTATCTATGATCTTGAAGCCGAGTTTCTTATATAATTC
>DOVJ01000009.1 GCA_003520145.1 Eubacterium sp. | reverse complement strand
GAGAGATGGGTACAGAGACAAGTGGCGGAACAAAGCTTATAACTATATGTGGTCATGCTAAGAATAAGGGCGTATATGAGGTTGGTCTCGGAACTTCTCTTAAGGATATCCTCTACAGTGAAGAGTACGGTGGAGGAACTACTTCGGGTATGCCTATCAAGTTCGTACACTTTGGCGGTCAGTCAGGTCCTATAGGATTTCCTGAGCAGTTTGATATACCATATGATTATGATAGTATGAAGAAGGCTGGCCTTGCAATCGGTTCGGGTGCAATCGTCGTTATGGATGAGAGTGTATCTTTGGTTGAATATTGTATGAAAGTTACAGAATTCTTTGTACATGAGTCGTGTGGCAAGTGTACCCCTTGTCGTATAGGTACTGAGAGAATGCTTGAGATATTCAGAAAGCTCATAGACAGAAAGGCTGTGCCTGAGGATATAGATAAACTCAAGGAACTCGGTGATATGATCAGACTGACAGCAGCCTGTGGTCTTGGTCAGGCTAACAATGTTGCACTTAACAATGCGCTCGCACATTCTAGATATGAATTCGAGTCATGTTGCAAGCGCATAGAAACATGGAATTAAGGGGGCAACTATGAGCAGTAAAAAGATAGTAAATGTTGAGATTAATGGTGTTTCAGTTCAGGTTGAAGAAGGTACTACTATAAGAGCTGCAGCTGAAAAGATCGGTGTTGTTATACCGACTCTCTGTTATATGAAGGATCAATTGCCGGATGGCTCTTGCCGTATGTGTGTGGTTGAAGTTGAAGGAAGACGTGGTCTTCAGATAGGCTGTGCTGCTGAATGTTATGAAGGTATGCGCGTATCAACACATTCGCCAAAGGTTATAGAGGCTAGAAAGTTTGTACTTGAACTTCTCTTGAGCAAACATGTTAAAAAATGTTTCAGCTGTCCTCAGAACAGTATCTGTAAGTTACAGGAATACTGTATGGAGTATGGCGTGGAGGAATCAAGCTTTGGTTCTCCAACAGAAGAATTGCCTATCGATACAAGCAACAATTTCTTCGATTTTGATCCTAATCTCTGTATAAATTGTCATACATGTAGCAGAGTATGTGGAGATCTTCAGGGAAGAAAGGTTATAAGCAATAACGGAAGAGGCTATACAGCTTCTATGGGTCCTGCTTATTATAGAACATGGGATAGCACAAAGTGTGAATCATGCGGTAACTGTGTATTCAATTGTCCGACAGGTGCTCTTAGTACTAAGGCAAGTAAGAAGTACAGAGACTGGTCTCTTAAGAGAGTTCTTACAACATGTCCACATTGTGCAACAGGTTGTCAGATGAATCTTCTTGTTAAGAATAATAAGGTTGTAGGTGTAGAACCTGTTAATGGTCCTTCTAATAAGGGATTACTCTGTGTAAAGGGACGTTTTGCATATAACTTTATCAATCATCCTGATAGATTAAAGTATCCTCTGATCAAAAAGAATGGCGTGTTCGAGAGAGCAACATGGGATGAGGCTCTTGATCTTATAGCTTCAAAGCTTAAGGGTATACGCGATCAGTATGGTCCTGACGCTATAGCAGGTTTCTCTTGCTCGAGAACTGTCAACGAAGATAATTATGTCTTCCAGAAGATGATGAGAGCCGGTATAGGTACCAACAATGTTGACCAGTGTGCGAGACTATGTCACTCTGCAACTGTTCATGGTCTTGCTATGACTCTCGGTTCAGGCGCTATGACCAATACTATCACAGATATAACACATACAGATGTTATTCTTCTCATAGGTTCTAATACAACTGAGGCACATCCTGTTATAGGTACTCAGATTCGTCAGGCAGCTATGAGAGGAACTAAGATCATAGTTATAGATCCAAGAAGAATCGATCTTTGCGACCAGGCTAAGATACATCTTCAGATCAAGCCGGGTACTAATATCGCAATCCTTAATGCGATGATGAATTATATCCTTTCTGAAGGTCTTGAAGATAAGGAATATATAGCGAATAAGACTGAAGGATTTGAAGAATTCAGAGAAATCCTTAAGGATTACAAGCCTGAAGATATCGCAAAGCTTTGTCATGTAGATGCCGAAGATATCAAGGAAGCAGCAAGGATGTATGCTACAGCTGATAAGGCTTCTATCATCTATTGCCTTGGTGTAACAGAGCACTCACAGGGTACAGAAGGTGTTATGAGTACGTCTAATCTTGCTCTTATGTGTGGTAAGATAGGTCGTGAGGGCTGTGGTGTTAATCCTCTCAGAGGCCAGAACAACGTACAGGGTGCCTGTGATATGGGCTGTATGCCGGGTGATTTCCCTGGATATCAGAAGGTTGCAAATCCAGATGTCCTTAAGAAGTTTGAAAAAGCATGGGGTACAAAGCTTAATCCTAAGCCAGGTCTTATGATGACAGATGTTATTCCTGCTGCGATTAAGGGTGATATCAAAGCTCTGTATATCATGGGCGAGGATCCTGTTGTTACTGATCCTGATACTAACCATCTTCTTAAGGCAATCAATAATCTCGAATTCTTCGCAATTCAGGAGATATTCATGACAGAGACTGCTAAGCTTGCTGATGTTGTCTTGCCTGCAGTATGTTATGCTGAGAAGGAAGGTACCTTCTCTAATACAGAAAGAAGAGTACAGAGAGTTCGTAAAGCTGTTGAGCCTGAAGGTGAATGTAAGCAGGATTATGAGATACTCTGTGAGATCATGACAAGAATGGGTTATGAGTGTCATTATGACAGTGCTGCTGATATCATGGATGAGATTGCTTCGCTTACACCTTCTTTTGGTGGTATATCTCATAAGAGACTTGATACTGGCGAATCTATACAGTGGCCATGTCCTTCGGCTGATCATCCGGGTACACCTATCATGCATGTGGGTAAATTCTCAAGAGGCGAAAGAGCGCTTTTCTATCCAGCTGCATATATGCCTTCTAAGGAATTGCCTGATGATGAATATCCATTTACACTTATGACAGGCCGTATGCTCTATCACTATAATACAAGAGCTATGACGGGTAGAACAGAAGGAATCAACAAGATTGCTCATTCATCATATATTGAGCTTAATCCTGAGGATGCTGCAAGACTTGGTGTTGCGGATGGTGATAAGGTAAGAGTTTATTCAAGACGTGGTGAACTCTATACAAGTGCTCGTGTTACCGATAAGGTAAGTCCAAGAGAAACATTTATGACTTTCCACTTCCCTGATGGCAATGCTAACTGGGTTACAATAGCGGCAACTGATAATATTGCTAAGATACCTGATTATAAGGTATGTGCTATCAATATTGAGAAGGCTTGATATATGGTAAGTATAGAAGAGGCTATAAAAATATTTACAAATGGCATAAAGATCTCGGATATAGAAGAAGTGTCTATATCCGAGTGTGACGGCAGAATCCTCGCAAAGGATATATCTGCCGTCATGAATGTGCCTTCATATAACCGTTCGGCTATGGACGGATATGCTGTAAGGAGTATCGACTGCATGGGTGGTGCTCCTTATGTTATGACTGTTGTTGGTGAGAATCTTGCAGGTGAGAGTAATGATTATGAGGCAAAGCCTAATACTGCAGTCAGAGTTATGACTGGTGCTTACATACCTGATGGTTATGACTGTGTTATCAAGCAGGAGGATACCGATTATGGTATGGATAAGGTTGAGATAAGAACAGATGCAAAGCCTTGGTTTAATATATGCAGAATTGCCGAGGATGTTTCTGAAGGAAGTCTTCTTTTCAAAACGGGAACTAAGCTTGGACCTATGCATATCGGATGTATCGCTATGCAGGGGAACGATAAAGTTTCTGTGTACAAGCAAGCAAGAATTGCGATAATATCAACTGGTTCTGAACTTCTTGAGGCGGGCAGTCCTTATGAAAAGGGCAAGATATATAACAGTACTTCATATATACTTGAATCTTATATCAAGAGAAGCGGTATGATATGCGAAGGAAAGTATATATGTCCTGATGATGAAGAAGCTTTTAAGGATATCATAGATAAAGCGGCGGATAGTGCTGATCTTATCATAACTACAGGCGGTATGTCGGTTGGTAAAAGGGATTTTATTCCTTATGTGATGGATGACATAGGTGCTAAGCTGTTATTTAGAGGCGTAGATGTTCAGCCGGGAACTCCAACAGGAGGATATGTATATAAAGACAGCCATGTACTTTGCTTATCTGGCAATCCTTACGCTGCGCTGGTACATTTTATGATATTCTATTATGAATATCTCTATGGTATGTATGGCGTTGAAGAGATGAGGCTTGCTAGGACTAAAGCAAGATTTGTCGGAGGATTCTCTAAGAAAGTCAGGGGAAGACGTATAGTTAGAGGAATCCACGAGAATGACACCGTCAGGGTTCCTGATGAGAAGCATGAATCATCTGTTATATCCAATATGGTCATGTGTAATTGTCTTATAGATATGAAAAAAGTACCGGATGATGAACTGGTAGATATATATCTTATGAAGTAGGAAATTATTATGAAACGCGAAGTAAGTATAGCTGTCCTTAGCGGTGGAAAAAGTTCCCGCATGAGGAAGAATAAAGCTTTACTCAAATTGGAAAATGATCTGTTCGTAAATAGGATCATAAAGAGACTTTGCCCTTTGGGTGAGGTCTTACTTAGCGTGGATAAAAAAGAAAAATACGAAGGAATCGAGGCTTTAAGCAAGGTTGATAAGGTGCTTGTAGATGAGCATGCGGATATAGGACCGATAGAGGGTATATATCAAAGCTTGAAAGCTTCGTCTAATGATTATGTGTTTGTATGCGCTGTAGATATGCCTTATATAGATGAGCGTTGTGTACGCTATCTTGAGCAGTTTATCAGTGACGGTGTGGATTGTGTTGTTATGAAAGAGGATGATAAGGTACATCCTCTGTGTGCCATATATTCTAAGAAGTGTCTTCCTGTGCTTGAGAAGATGATATCTGAGGGCAGATACAGACTTGTGGATATATATAATCAGGTCAATGTTGTATATGCTTCTTTGGAATTATCCTGCATGGATAAAGTTGTCGTAAAGAATATAAACACGCCTGATGAATATCATGATCTGATGAAACCGCATGTATTTGCCATTAGTGGTATAAAAAACAGCGGTAAGACCTATCTTATAGAAAAGCTTATCAATGAATTCATATCAGATGGTTTGAAAGTGGCTGTTATTAAGCATGACGGACATGATTTTGATATGGATCACGAAGGAACTGATACTTACAGGGTTTCTATGGCGGGTGCTTGTGGCGTTGGGATATATTCGGGAAATCGTTATACTCTCTATGAAAAGCGCCAAACTAATGAGAAGGAACTGATCATGAAGCTTCAAGGTTATGATTATATCATACTCGAAGGGATGAAGGACAGTGATTATCCTAAAATCGAAGTTGTAAGAAAAGAAGTCAGTACAAAACCATATTGTGATGAAAAACATATCATCTGTATAGCAAGTGATTGCATATCTAATTATAATTCTCTGTCTGTCTTTGACTTAAATGATTACAAAGGCATATATATGTGCTTGAAGGAATACTTTCAAGGTGGTTAATATATCATGAAACAAATAAAAACTGAAGATAGTGTAGGCATGGTTCTTGCTTTTGATATGACGCAGATCATACCTGGAGTCTATAAGGACGCGCGATTTAAAAAGGGACATGTTGTTACTAAAGAGGATATCCCTGTTCTTCTTTCTATGGGCAAGGAGCATATATTCATCTATGAAAAGAACGAAGATATTCTCCATGAGAATGAAGCAGCAGAAGTGTTGAAGAATCTATGTATAAGAGATTCTAAGGAATTCACTTACAGCGAGCCAAAAGAAGGTAAGATAGAGATATCCGCCGCAGTTGACGGTCTCTTGAAGATCAATAGAGGTGAGCTTTTTAAGGTTAATTCCTATGGTCAGATGATGATCGCAACAAGACATGGTAACTTTCCTGTAAAAAAAGGAGATAAAGTCGCTGCTACAAGGATTATTCCTCTTGTGATCGAAAAGGAGAAGATGGACAGACTCAATAATGAGATTGTAGGTCCTATACTTGAATTAAAGCCATATCATAGCATGAAGGTTGGAATAGTAACTACTGGAAATGAGATAAAAAAAGGTCTTATAAAGGATGAGTTTGGCAAGGTTCTGATAAAGAAACTTGAGGAATATGATGTTAAGATAATGGGACAGGTTATAACAGGCGATGATCACGATGCTATAGTCAGCAACATACTTGAATTTATAAACAATGGTGCTGATATGGTATGTGTGACTGGTGGCATGAGTGTTGATCCAGATGATAGGACGCCTCTTGCTATCAAGGATACGGGCGCTGATATCATAAGCTATGGTGCACCTGTTTTGCCTGGAGCGATGTTCTTGTTGTCTTACTATGGAAAAAAGCGTATACCTGTCGTGGGATTGCCAGGATGCGTTATGTATGCTAAACGAACTATATTTGATCTGTGTCTTCCAAGACTTATGTGCAAGGAAGAGATCAGTTGCGAGGATCTGTACAGGATGGGTGAGGGCGGTCTGTGCCTGAATTGTAATACTTGTACTTATCCTAACTGCGGATTTGGTAAATGTTGAGAAAAAATGGAGATCATATGTCTGAATTCACACATTTTGATGATAGCGGTAACGCTGTCATGGTTGATGTTACACAAAAGGATATAACAAAAAGAGAAGCTGTTGCATGTGGAGTTATAGAGCTTGGCAAGGAGGCTTATGAAGCTGTTATAGGCAAAAAGATAAAAAAAGGTGATGTACTCGGAGTTGCGAGGATTGCAGCTATTATGGCATGTAAGGAGACTTCGCATATAATACCTCTTTGTCATCCGCTGATGCTTAGTAAGATTACTGTTGATTTTGAATATATTCCTGATGAATACAGCATCAAAGCTATCTGTACAGTGGGCTTGAGCGGACAAACAGGCGTTGAGATGGAGGCCTTGCATGGTGTAAGTGTTGCGCTTCTGACTATATATGACATGTGTAAGGCGATAAGCAAGAGAATGGTGATGAAAGATATACATCTCATGACTAAATCCGGAGGAAAATCAGGAGAATTTGAATTCTAAAGGAGATATTAATATGAAAAAGAGAATATTTGGCTTAATACTTGTTGTATGTATGTTAGTTAGCATGGTTGGATGTAATAAGTCTGATAAGAAGAAGTCTGAAAAAGTAGAACTTACGATACTTGCGGCTGCTTCTTTGAAGGATGTAACTGCTAAGATCAAGGCTGATTATGAGAAGGAGCATGAGAACGTTACACTTACATTCTCTTATGGCGCTTCAGGAACTCTTATGAATCAGATCAAGGAAGGTGCGCCATGTGATGTGTTTATGTCTGCTGCTAAGAAGCAGATGAATACTCTTATCGAGGAAGGTCTTGTTAACAAGGATGATTCTAAGGAGCTTCTTGAAAATAAGGTTGTTCTTATTGTTCCAAAGGGTGAGAAGAAGATATCTTCTTTTGAGGATGTAAAAACTAAGGCAGGAAAGATTGCGCTTGGTGAAGAGAGTTCTGTACCTGTTGGACAGTATGCGGCAGAGATCTTCAAGAACCTCAATATGTATGACGAAGTTAAGGCTAAGGCTGTATATGGCAATGATGTAAAGGCTGTTCTATCTTATGTTGAGAGCGGCAATGTGGATTGTGGAGTTGTATATTCTACTGATGCTTTGGTAAGTGATAAGGTTGAAGTTGTATGTTCGGCAACTAAGGATATGGTTTCACCTGTTATATATCCTGTGGCTGTAACAAAGGACAGTAAACATGCAAAAGAAGCTAAGGAATTCATGGATTACTTAAGCGGTGATAAGGCATCTAAGTATTTTGAAGAATATGGCTTCAGTATGGTTAAGTAAAGAGAGTATTTATGGATTGGTCACCTTTTTTTATTACTGTTAAAGTTGGTTTGATGGCAACTGCGATTACCTGTGTACTGGGAATCGCAGTTGCATATATGGTATCTAAGCTAAAAAGGATTGGAATCTTGTTTGATTGCATATTCTCTTTGCCTTTGGTACTGCCACCTACTGTTGTGGGTTTTTATCTTCTTGTATTCTTCGGGAGAAGAAGTGAAGTGGGAAGTTTCCTTATGAGGCATGGTATAGATATAGTGTTCGATATAAAGGGAGCCATAATAGCTTCGGTTGTCGTAGCATTTCCACTTATGTACAGGGCATCTATAGGCGCTATAAGGCAGGTCGACAAGAATACTGTCATGGCTGCAAGAACTCTTGGTATGAGTGAAGGTAAGATACTTGTGAAGATCATACTTCCTATGGCGCTTCCTGGGATCATGGCGGGACTGATTCTTTCCTTCGCGAGAACTATGGGTGAATTCGGTGCAACTATCATGCTTGCAGGCAATATTCCCGGCAGGACTCAGACTGTTGCGGTTGCTATATATACAGCTGTTGCGGGCGGTGACAGGAATCTTGCTTATAAATGGACTTTTGTTATGCTGATCATATCCTTCCTGTCGATCATATTGCTGAATCTCTTTGAAAAAAGAGTATATGAGCAGAAGGGGTGAATATGTTTAAGGCAAATATACATAAAAAACTAAAGGAATTCGAGCTTGATATAAATGTTGAGTCTGATGCTCATGTACTGTCGATACTTGGTCCATCGGGATGCGGTAAGAGTATGACGCTCAAGTGTATCGCTGGTATAGAAAAGCCTGATAGTGGCTGTATCATGTTGAATGATGAGATCCTGTATGATGATAGGGCACGAATAGATGTCCCTTCAAGAAAGCGTCGCGTGGGGCTTTTGTTCCAGGATTATGCGCTTTTTCCGAATATGAATGTCATCGAAAACATAAAGTGTGTCTATAAGGACAGTTGTGGTTACAGTGTAGATGAACTTCTTGAAAAATTCAGGATAAAGGATATAAAGGATTCATCTGTTACAAAGATATCAGGCGGCCAGAAGCAGAGAGTTGCCTTAGCGCGTATGATAGGCAACGATCCTAAGGTTTATATATTCGACGAGCCATTTTCCGCGCTTGACAGTCACTTGAGGTGGAGCCTTGAAAAAGAACTTACTGAGCTTTTTGATGAGCTGAAAAAGCCTGTTATATATGTGTCTCACAGTAGAGATGAGGTCTATAGATTCTCTGATGAGATCATAGTTATGGACAAGGGTGTTATACTTGAGCACTCTAAGAAAAACGATCTTTTTTCTTGTCCGAAGACTGTGAAGGCGGCTATGCTTACTGGTTGTAAGAACTTCTCTAAGATCATATGTCAGGATGGGAAGTTCTATGCCAAGGATTTTGGTGCGCCTTTGTCTGTAGATTGCAAGGGCAAGAAGTATCTTGGTTACAGAGCGCATAACTTTGAGATCACAGACAGGATTGGCGATAATACTTTGGTAGGACATGTTGAAAGATGTATAGAAAATGTATTCTCTTTCATAGTCATAGTCAGGACTCTTAGTGGATATGAACTTGTGCTCGAGATGGATAAGCCTTCATATGAACGCATAAAGGATCTTAAGGATCTTATTATACGTATGAAGGTTGATGATATGATGTTTTTTGAGGAATAATATGTTAGATCGTTATAACAGACAGATAGATTATCTAAGAATCTCGCTTACTGATAAGTGCAATATGAGATGTATATACTGTATGCCTGAAAGTGGTATCGAATGCTTTACTCATGAAGAGATTCTTACTTTCGAAGAGATTAAAAGGATAGTTGGATTATTCTGTGATTGTGGTATAAGGAAGATAAGGCTTACAGGAGGCGAGTGCTTTGTAAGAAAAGGTTTTTTGAAGTTTCTATCCATGCTATCGTCTATAGATGGTGTTGAGGATATAGGAATAACTACTAACGGTCTTATGCTTGCTGAACATGCCGCTGAACTGATGAAGAATAAGGTCAATCATGTCAATATAAGCCTTGATAGTCTTGATCCTGTTATGTACCACCGGTTAACAAGAACAGATGCACTTGATAAGGTTCTTGCCGGAATGGATATCTGTTATGATATGGGCTTTGATGTTAAGATCAATTCGCTTATACTAAAGGGATATAATGAAGGAGACATAATACCGTTAGCACTTATTGCTAAAGATCGTAAGATCAATGTTCGCTTTATAGAGCTCATGCCTATAGGGTGTGGTAAGGATTACGAAGGTATGAAGGGGGCAGAGATTCTTGAGACTTTAAAGGAACTCGGCGAGTATCATGATAAACTATCGTATCACGGTTCGGGTCCTGCAAGATATATCCATATCGATGGATTTGCGGGTGATATAGGTTTTATAGATCCTCTTACATGTAAGTTCTGCTCTACATGCAACAGGATGAGGCTTACATCAGATGGAAAGATAAAGCCATGCCTGTATTCTAATGATCGTTATGACTTAAGAAGCCTCTTAAGAAGCGGTGCATCTGATGAGGATATCAAAGAATTCATAAGAAACAGTATATATAATAAACCGTTATCTCATAGATTCGAGGATGCGTGTACAGATATAGAAAAATCCAAAATGTCTTCTATAGGAGGTTAGTTATGGCTAGAGTTATGGCTGTGTGCATAAGTGAAAAAAGAGGCACTCAAAAAAAGAATATAGGCGAATGTGAAGTTGTGGAAGGCTATGGGTTAAAGGATGATGCTCATGGTGGAAACTGGCACAGACAAGTTAGTCTTCTTTCGTATGAGAAGGTGGAAGAATTCAGAAAGCGTGGCGCTGACGTAAGTGACGGAGCATTTGGCGAGAATATACTTGTGTCGGGAATTGATTTTAAGACTCTTCCTATAGGCACTGTATTCAGATGTGGTGAGGTCGTTCTTGTGCTTACACAGGTTGGAAAAAAGTGTCACTCAGAGTGTAATATATATCATATGGTTGGTGATTGTATCATGCCTAGAGAAGGCGTATTTACGAAGGTTTTGCACGGCGGCGTGGTTAAGGTCGGAGATGAATTCGTCATAGAAAAAATGGGTGAGGATATAAGACACCCTGTTGCGGCTGTTCTTACGCTTAGCGATAAGGGTTCTAAGGGCGAGCGCGTGGATGAAAGTGGAATGTATCTGTGCGATGAGCTTGTGAAACTTGGATATGAGATAGGCGCTTATGATGTTATAAGTGATGACTATGATGAGATTGTAAAGAAGCTTCTGTACTATGCTGATTTTCTTGATGCTGATCTTGTTCTGACGACAGGCGGAACAGGTTTTTCTCAGAGAGATAATACGCCTGAAGCTACGCGTAAGGTTATAAAGAGAGAGGCTCCCGGTATAAGCGAGGCTATCAGAGCTTATAGTATGACTAAGACAAAAAGAGCTATGCTATCAAGAGGTGTCAGCGGCATAAGAAATAATACGCTTATTATCAATTTCCCTGGAAGTAAGAAGGCTTGCATCGAATCTCTAGAGGTTATCGCGGATACTTTGCCTCATGCGATTGGCATATTGAGGGGTGAAGAGGGAGAATGTGGCCGTTCTGATAAAATGTGAGATTTTGCTTGACAAATCTAAAAGCTGGTTATACAATGTAATTTAGTTTGATATTAAAGGCGATGATCATGCATAGTAGTTATACGCACATGATACAGAGAGAGGTCGGCTGGTGAGAGACCTACATAAGGCGTATATATGAATTTCACATGTTAGCCGTGCCCTTGAATCAAGTAGGGGGTGCCGTGTTGTGCGCGTAAAGCATATTAAGTGTTCATAGTCTATGCTATGAAAATTAGGGTGGTACCGCGGAAATTACTTCGTCCCTTGTAGAGGGAGGAAGTTTTTTTATCGTTTAATAATGGGGAAAGACTTGAATAAGAAAAATCTTAATGGAGGCTTATATGAAAGAAAAGTTACAGGCAATCAGAGAAAAGGCACTTGAAAGAATCAATTCTGCCGAGAATCTTGAAGTTCTCAATCAGATTAAGGTTGAGATACTCGGTAAGAAGGGCGAGCTCACAGAGATACTTAAGGGTATGAAGGATGTTCCGGCTGAGCAAAGACCAAGTGTTGGCCAGTGGGTTAATGATACCCGTAAGGCTATCGAGGATTATATGGATGAGGTTAAGGCAGATCTTTCTAAGAAGGCTATGAATGCTAAGCTTGCTGCTGAGACTATAGATGTTACTCTTCCTGCTAAGACACAGAAGATTGGTCACAGACATCCGAATACAATCGCTCTTGAAGAGGTTGAGAGGATCTTCGTGGGTATGGGTTATGAGGTTGTGGAAGGACCTGAAGTTGAATATGATTACTATAACTTCGAGGCGCTTAACATACCTGCTAATCATCCAGCTAAGGATGAACAGGATACTTTCTATATCAACAACAATGTGCTTCTTCGTACTCAGACATCTTCTGTTCAGGCAAGAATTATGGAGAAGGGTAAGCTTCCTATCAGAGTTATAGCACCTGGCAGAGTTTACAGAGCAGATGAAGTTGATGCTACTCATTCTCCTTCATTCCATCAGATAGAAGGTCTTGTTATCGACAAGAATATCACATTTGCCGATCTTAAGGGTACTTTGGCTGAGTTTGCAAGGGAACTTTTTGGTGAGGATACTAAAGTTAAGTTCAGACCTCATCACTTCCCATTTACAGAGCCTAGTGCAGAAGTGGATGTTACTTGTTTCAAATGTAACGGCAAGGGTTGCCGTATGTGTAAGGGTTCAGGCTGGATCGAGATCTTAGGATGCGGTATGGTACATCCAAAGGTTCTTGAGATGAGCGGTATAGACAGTAATGAATATACAGGCTTTGCATTTGGCGTCGGACTTGAGAGAATAGCGCTTCTTAAGTATGAGATAGATGATATGAGACTCTTATATGAGAATGATGTAAGATTCTTAGGACAATTCTGATAGATAGAAAGGATATAGATATGAATACAGCACTTTCGTGGATTAAAGCATATGTGAAAGATCTTAATGTCAGCGATCAGGAATACACTGATGCCATGACACTTACCGGAACTAAGGTAGAGGGTTTTGAGAGACTCGATAAGAATCTCGAGAAGATAGTCATAGGTCAGGTTGTTAAGACTGAAAAGCATCCTGATGCTGATAAGCTTGTTATATGTCAGGTTAATGTTGGCTCTGAGACTATTCAGATAGTTACTGGTGCGCCAAATGTATCTGAAGGCGTTAAGGTTCCTGTAGTACTTGATGGTGGTAAAGTAGCCGGAGCTCATGATGGCTCAAACCCAGAGGGTGGAGTTAAGATCAAGAAGGGTAAGTTAAGAGGCGTTGAGTCTTTTGGTATGATGTGCTCTATAGAGGAACTTGGTTCTTCTAGGGATTTTTATCCGGATGCACCTGAGGATGGTTTATACATTCTTCCGGAAGATGCACCTGTAGGTATGGATGCAGTTGAATATCTTGGACTTCATGATACTGTGTTTGAATATGAGATCACTTCTAACAGAGTTGACTGCTATTCGATCATAGGAATCGCAAGAGAGGCTGCAGCTACATTTGGCAAGGAATTCAATCCTCCTAAGGTTAAGGATATCACTCCTTCTGATGAGACATCTAAGCTAATAGATGTTGAGATTAAGAATAATGAATTGTGTAAGAGATATTGCGCTAAGGTAGTTAAGGATATCAAGCTGGCTCCATCACCTGAGTGGATGCAGAGACGCCTTGCTGCAAGTGGTATAAGACCGATAAACAATATCGTAGATATAACTAACTATGT
>DOVJ01000106.1 GCA_003520145.1 Eubacterium sp. | reverse complement strand
TCCCGGTCCTCTTGAAACCTTAGTCTCACCTACTGAGTAAGCAGGGAAGTTATAATGGTGCATATATCTCTTTGATACTTCGTTAGGATCAAGTCCATCTACCTTCTGCATCTCTGACAAAGGTGCAAGAGTACATACGTTACAGATCTGTGTTTGTCCTCTTGTGAACATAGCAGAACCATGAACTCTAGGAATTATATCAACTTCTGCAGCAAGAGGTCTGATCTGTGTGATAGCTCTGCCATCAGGTCTCTTGTGATCCTTAAGGATCATCTTTCTAACAGTCTTCTTCTCATACTGATAAAGTGCCTCAGGTAATATCGCAAGATAATCTTCTCTATCTGCAAATGCTTCTTCAAGCTTAGCAGTTATGTTACGAAGGTTCTCTTCTCTAACCTGCTTCTCATCTGTGAATACAGCAACTTCCATCTCCTCAGGAGTAACTACTGCCTTCATAGCCTCGAAAAGCTCTGCAGGAACCGCGCAGCTCTCGTAAGTCTTCTTAGGCTTACCTGCCTCAGCAACGATCTTGTTGATGAACGCGATGATCTCCTGGTTGATCTCATGAGCCTGATAGATGATCTCATACATCTTATCCTCAGGAATCTCATTCGCACCAGCCTCGATCATGATAACCTTCTCTGAAGTAGATGCTACAGTAAGCTGAAGATCACCGTTCTTCCACTCTTCCTGGTTAGGATTTACGATAACCTTACCATCTACAAGACCCATCTGTGTCATAGCACATGGTCCATCAAAAGGAATATCAGATATAGCTGTTGCGATTGCTGAACCAAGCATAGCTGTGATCTCAGGTCTGCAAGCAGGATCTACACTCATGACCATATTGTTAAGGGTTACATCGTTACGGTAATCCTTAGGGAACAATGGTCTCATAGGTCTATCTATAACTCTGGAGGTAAGGATAGCATTCTCTGAAGCCTTACCTTCTCTCTTATTGAAGCCCCCTGGTATCTTACCTACCGCATAGAGCTTCTCCTCATATTCAACACTAAGTGGGAAGAAGTCAATTCCATCCCTTGGCTTCTCTGAAGCTGTTGCTGTTGAAAGTACTACTGTGTCGCCATAGTGCATGAAAGCAGCACCGTTAGCCTGTGCAGATACTCTGCCAACATCAACTCTCAAAGTTCTTCCGCCTAATTCCATACTAAAACTTTTGTACATCTTTTCTCTCCTGTCTCTTACGTTCTTCTATCTTCTTTCGTCTATCCGTCCCTTAGGTTCACTCCCGCAGAATCCACTTGATAGTGGATTTTTCTCAACAGTAAAAAGGGCGAATACTTAAGGTATCCGCCCTTACATAGAATTACTTTCTGATTCCTAATTTTTCAATCAAAGCACGGTAACCTTCTATATCCTTCTTCTTAAGGTACTCTAACAACGCTCTTCTCTGACCAACCATCTTAAGAAGTCCTCTTCTAGAATGATGATCCTTGTTGTTGCTCTTAAGGTGCTCTGTGAGTTCCTTGATTCTCTCTGTAAGAAGTGCGATCTGAACTTCTGGTGAACCTGTATCACCAGGCTTTCTGCCGTACTCAGCGATAATCTGACTCTTCTTTTCTTTTGCTATCATAACGATATCCTCCTGTAATATTATCTCCTTCTATCAAGTCATGGTCGGAGTGTCCGATGACTTAACAGAGGTTTTGGTTTTTACCACCTTTGATAGTTTAGCATATATGTTCAGATAATGCAAGAACTTTTTTATCATTACCCGCAATTTGTCTGCGCACTCACAACTCTCTCATCTCCGAGTATCTTCTTAAGGCTCTCCATATCCTCATCCGATATGATGACTCTCTTCGCAAGAGGCTTCTTTGCCCGTTCTTTTACAAGATACGCAACCACGCTGTCATGTCCGCCCTGAGTATATATGTGCTTCTCAACCTCCGGATAAAGCTTCTCGAAAGCCTGCATATCATCAAATCCTATACTAATGATCCTAGGCATCGAATCAAAAGGTATGATATCCATCGCGATTATACTGCTTCTTGTATCATCCCTTTTCAGGTTTCCCACTACGAATATCTTCTTATTCTCGGCTATATACTGTGAAACCTTCTTATAGGTCTTCTGGAATACGAGAACCTCTATCTGCCCATAATAATCCTCTAAAGTGATGATAGCCATATCATCGCCTTTTCTTGTGACCTTATGCAACGCCTTACTGATGAAGCCGCCTATTATCACCTTATCCTTCTCGGATATCGGATTCTGGCCGTCATCGTTATAGAAGTCAGAAGAATAGTGTGTGACATTCTTCTCTATCAGAGGCAGGAATTCATCAAGAGGATGAGCGCTAACATATATGCCCAGAACCTCGCTCTCCATCGCAAGAAGCTCATCGCTCGAGAACTCCTCCACCTTGGCAAATGCAGCTTGTCTCGATACGCTCTCACCGCCATTTTCAAAATCAAAGAGGCTTATCTGTCCTGTGATCTCAGTCTTCTTTCTTCTCTGGATATCCTCCATAACACGCTCATAATTGTGTATCATCTGCTTACGATTTACGCCAAGACCATCAAGTGCGCCAGCCTTGATAAGGCATTCGACACATTTTTTATTAAGTCCATGGCTTATGTTGCGGTCCAAGAAATCATAGAAGTCCTTATAAGGTCTTTGCCTGTACTCAGCGATAATCGCATCAACTACGCTATCTCCGACATTCTTTATGGCGGTTAGCGCATAACGGACATTGTCACCTGAAGGCAAGAATCTTCTTGCAGGCTCATTGACACTAGGCGGCAGAACCTTACCCCCACGCCTTCTAAATGCAGATATATACTCAGACACCTTAGTTGTCGAAGACATAACTGATGTCAGAAGTGCTGACATGAACTGCACCGGATAGTGATACTTAAGATATGCTGTCTTATAAGATATGACAGAGTAGGCAACCGCATGGGATTTGTTGAAGGCATAGCTTGCAAAGTCTAACATCTCATCGAATATGTGATTCGCAAGCTTGGCATCTATACCGTTCACCACGCAGCCCTTTATGCCAAGAGTTGCGTTACCATATACGAAGTTCTGCCTCTCGCTCTCAAGCTCCTTAGTCTTCTTTGCGGCCATGATACGCCTTACCATGTCGCTTCTGCCCATAGAATATCCCGCAAAATCACGGAATATCTGCATAACCTGCTCCTGATACACGATACAGCCATATGTATCCTTGAGTATCGGTTCAAGCATCGGGTGCTCGTAGCTTACCATACCGCTATTTCTTGCCTCTATATACTTCGGGATGAAGGCCATAGGACCCGGTCTGAAGAGTGCAAGGCCGGCCACGATCTGATCAAAATCCGAAGGCTTGAGGTTTTTCATGAACATTTTCATGCCACGGCTCTCTAACTGGAACACACCGTCTGTATCACCTGCGGATATCATGGCATAGACGCCCTTCTCGTGATAATCTATGGTGCTAAGGTCCACATGTATGCCCTCTTCCTCAAGAGCCTTCAGAGTATCGTCTATTATGGTTAAGTTTCTAAGGGACAGAAAGTCTATCTTAAGAAGGCCTAACTCCTCTACTTCCTTCTTCTCGCACTGTATGACAACATTGCCATCGTTAGACAGTGCAAGCGGATATATATCTGCTGCATCCTCATCACATATGACTACGCCAGCAGGATGTATGGTCGTATGCCTTATAAGCCCCTCCAGCTCCATAGATATGTTGATGAGATTCCTTATAGTCACATCCGTCTCATAGAGACCTCTTAACTCATCATTCGTCTTAAGAGAATCCGCAAGGCTTAGGTCATAAGAATCAGAGAGCATATGACTTATCTCATCGCCCACCTCATAACCTATATCCATGACGCGCACAACGTCCCTTATGACTGCACGTGATGCAAGAGTACCAAAAGCTACGATCTGCACTACATTGGCTGCGCCATACTTATCTATCACATAGCGAACTACCTCATCACGCCTGTTATGCGCAAAGTCGATATCTATATCAGGCATGGATACTCTCTCTGGATTCAGGAAACGCTCAAAGATGAGATTGTACCTGATAGGATCTATGTTCGTTATGCCAAGCGCGTAAGATACTATACTTCCTGCCGCAGAACCTCTTCCATCACCTACGACTATTCCCTTCTTGCGAGCATAATTAACAAAATCCCACACAACAAGGAAGTAATCCACGAAGCCCATCTTATCGATTACCGAAAGCTCGTACTCAAGGCGTTCAGATACTTCTTTTGTAACCTTCTTATAACGCTTCTTAATCCCTTCTGCACACAACTTCTCTAGGTATTCCCTCGAAGACATACCGTTATCAATCGGATACTTAGGAAGCTTAGGCTTGTTAAACTCTATCTCAACATGGCACCTGTCAGCTATAGCGCAAGTATTCTCGACAGCCTCAAGTGCATATGGAAAAGCCTGTCTCATCTGCTCTTCACTTTTCACAAAATGTTCCAGCCTGTCGGGGGTTCGCGGTATATCCCCTATCTTCTTATGAGTCTGTATGCACTCGAGAACATTGTAGGCAGTAGCGTCCTCGCGGTTTAAGTAATGTATCTCGTTGAGTGCAACCATCGGAATGCCAGTTTCTCCCGACAACTTCATGATCTGCCTTATAAGCGCCTTATCCTCAGGCCTGTTGTGATCGAATATCTCAAGATAATAATTATCCTTACCGAACATCTTACTGTATTCAAGAGCACACTTAAGCGCACCATCACGATCGTTCATCATGAGTTTCCTGCACACTTCACCGTTATAGTCACTGCTTATGGCTATAAGCCCACCAGAATACTGCGCAAGTACATCCTTACTTATCCTTGGCTTACCATTACGAAATCCTCTAACAAAAGAAAGGCTAACCATCTTTTTAAGATTCGTGTAGCCTTCTTCGTCCTTTGCAAGAAGTATGAGATTATCATCATCTACATAGATCTCGCACCCTATGATCGGCTTAATATCGTACTTCTTGCATGCCTTATAAAAGGCTATAACGCCATACATGACGCCATAATCTGTTATAGCAAGGCTCTTCATACCGAGTTCAGCCGCTTTTTTAACCAAGCCCTCTATGCGGACACTGCTCCTTAATATACTATATTCTGTATGTACATGAAGATGAGCATATCCCATAAGAAACTCCTTTTATCACTTATTAGTAAGATACTTCTCCAAGGCTTCCAAAGCCACTTCTTCATCCTGACCATCACAGCTTATGTCGATGGCTTCACCTCTCTTGATTATGAGAGTCATCATACCCATGATACTCTTGACATTGATAGAGCGCTTATCACTCTCTACGTAGATCTTACTGTCATACTGACTTGCAATCTGCACCATCATCGCGTTAGGTGTTATGTCTGTCTTGTTCGGAAGTTCAACCTGAATAGTCTTCTTGATCATCTTAATTATCCTTTCCTCTTAATTCTTCCACTATAGTACTTATCTTCTTTAACCTGTGATTAACTCCTGATTTTCCAAGAGGCGGCTCTAACATCTGTCCTATCTCCTTAAGAGAACTCTCAGGATTCTCAAGCCTTATCTTCGCGATTTCTCTTAGATTCTCTGGAAGATAATCCATGCCCTTAGTTTCGAAGATATATCTTATATCCTCTATCTCCTTCACAGACGCGCTTATGATCTTATTGAGATTCGCTGCTTCGCAGTTAACCCGCCTGTTGACATCGTTACGCACAGTCTTAACCACTCTGACGTTCATCAGTTCAAGCAAAGCCCTATGTGCGCCCATGTATCCAAGAAGATCCACAATATCCTTACTTTCCTTGATATACACAAGGTAGTTATTCTTTCTTATGATGCTTCTTACCTTGATCCCGAGACTCTCTATCATCTCACAGAGCATATCGGCTCTATCCTTAGTCTTACATACGAATTCAAGATGATATATCTTATTAGGATCACTCATAGAACCAAATCCAAGAAATCCCGCTCTTAAGTAAGCTCTCTTGCAACAATCACCGGATATTATCGTTCTTGATACACTGACGATATTTTCGCATATTTCGGAGCTTATGTCAACCACTTTTGTTATCTGCAGTACTTTTAGGGCAAGTTTATGGTCTGTTATATACAGAGCATACTGCTTGGAATTGCGCATAAGGCATGGTACTTTGACGCCAAAAAGCTTATCGATCAAGTATTCGAATCTTACCACCACAGGCTTGCTCTCACTTATGAGCCTTATGGCATAATTGCCATACAGAAGCCTTATGTCACAACAACCCGTAAGTATGGCAGTAAGTTCTGCGATCTGACAGTGCCTTGCCTCGACATCTATCTTGATAAGTTCCTGTTTTATATCCATAGAGAACGACATATCAGTTCCATGCCTTTCTTATATCCCTATGATATATACCTGTATCATATATCGTATCCTTATACAGTTCATGAAGACCTCTTGCAAGTGTGACAGACCTGTGCTTTCCACCTGTACAGCCAACAGCTATCACAAGCTGATTCTTGCCCTCACCTATATACTGAGGTATGAGAAAATCCAACATATCCTTAAGTTTCCCAAGGAATATCTCACCATTACCATCAGCCATAACATAGTCTCTTACTTCCTGATCCTCACCCGTTAAGTACTTGAGATTATCCACATAATAAGGATTAGGTAAGAACCTTACATCGAAAACAAGGTCTGCATCATCAGGTATTCCATACTTGAAGCCAAACGACATAAAACTGATATAGAAGTTAGAATAAGCCTTGCCCTCTACGAATATATCAGTTATCTTCTTCTTCAGGTCTCTGACAAGAAGATGCGATGTATCAACTATATGTGTGGCATTACTCTTGATAATCGCAAGCTTCTCACGCTCCTTCGTAACTCCATCTATAGTTCTTCCTCTCTGGGCAAGCGGATGCTTTCTTCTCGTCTCCTTATATCGATGTATGATAGTTTCATCAGTGGCATCTAAGAAGAGAATATCCACATGATGACCGACATCGCGTATAGACTTCACACACTCCAAAAGTTCTTCGATGTTAGGAGTACTCCTTATATCTACACCAAAAGCCATCTTCTCACAGCCGTCGTTGTCTCCCGCTAAGGTTATGACCTTATCAGCAAGAACAACAGGCATATTGTCTATACAGAAAAAATCCAGATCTTCAAGCTGTTTTAGAACTGTTGTCTTGCCAGCGCCTGACATTCCGGTAACTATAACTATATACATATCTTCTCCTATTCATCAAAACCAAGCAGCTTAACCTCTAGTTCAAGCCTTACACCACTTTTTCCCTCAACTTTTCTTATCACTTCACCAGCAAGCTCATAAAAGTCACTTGCGGTTCCGCCATCATGATTTATGATAAACCCGCAGTGCTTAGTAGATACCTGCATACCGCCCTTTGTAAGTCCCGAAAGCCCCGCTTCTTCGATAAGCCTTCCAGCGAAGTCTCCGGCAGGTCTCTTGAAGGTACTGCCACAGCTAGGATACTCAAGCGGCTGCTTATCTCTTCTTCTCTTGACAAGATCCTTCATAGTCTCCTCTATCTGCTTCTTATCGCCTTTTTTAAGCTTGAAGGCCGCAAGAAGACATATATATCCAGGATTATCTGTAAGAAGGCTTCTTCTATAAGACATATCAAGCTCATCTTTGGTGAACCTTCTTATCCTCTCGCCATCATATACATCAGCATACTCGATTATATCCTTGATCTCACCGCCATAAGCACCCGCATTCATATATACAGCGCCGCCTACAGAGCCCGGTATTCCCGAAGCGAATTCAAAGCCTGTAAGCCCTTCTGTAAGTGCCTGCCTTCCAACCACAGAAAGCAGCGCGCCTGCATGAGCATATATCATATCGTCATCTACAACAATCTCCGAAAAACGCTTTCCAAGACTTATGACAACTCCCTTGAAACCTGCATCGCTCACAAGAAGATTACTTCCGTTACCCGCAACAAAGTACTCTATGTTATTCTGCCTTAAGAAAACCACAAGTTCGACAAATGTTGCCATATCATCAGGTGTTACATAAGCCCTGCACTTACCACCGGCCTTTATGCTTGTGTGGCAAGCCATACTCTCATATGGGAGCACATTATCTTCCTTACAGATTCTTCTTAGTTCCTCAAATAATATATTATCTTCCATATCATTCCTTACCCATAGCATATTTGCATGCACCGTATATACCTGCATCGTTGCCCAAACCAGCAATCACGATCTTAGTTTCTTTGCACGGTCCGAACGCTCTTTCTACATATATCTTTCTTATCTTATCAAGTAAAAAATCACCTGCATCGGCGACCCCGCCACCTATCACAAATACTTCAGGATCTATAAGACATGCTATATCAGAAAGTGCTGTTCCAAGGCAGACACTCATCTCATCGACAACCTTCACGCACAGTTCATCGCCTGTTTTCGCAAGATCAAATACATCTCTGACTTCAAAGTCTGACTTAAGCGACGTCTTGTAGATTCCTTCTTCTATGAGCTTAAGTGTACGTCTCTTTATGCCCAACGCCCCGGCTCTTTCTTCAAGTGTATCATATTCCCCGCCATCAAACACAAGAGGCATATGACCTATCTCTCCAGCCGCACCTCGCGCGCCTGTTACCAGGCGATCTTCGATCACGATGCCGCCGCCTATACCTGTTCCGATGGTTATCATAACAGCGCTTTTTCTACCCATGGCACCTCCTGCCACAACTTCGCCCAAAGCCGCAGCATTTGCATCGTTAATGGCATATACAGGACACGATACATAGGGCTTTGAGGCTTCTTTCACATCTACCTCACCCCAGCCTATATTGACAAGACCATGTACGATTCTGTCATCCTCTACAGGACCCGGAAGTCCTATTCCGATAGCATCGATCCGCCCCGCTTCTATATGCTCAAAAAGAGAATCATATATATCCGAAAGCACATGCGCTCCACTATCTTCTGTCCTTGTTTTTATAGACCATTTTTCAATAAGCGTTCCGTCTTCAAAAAGCCCCATCTTGATTGATGTGCCGCCGACATCTATACCTGCATATATGCTCAACCTTCATCACCTGCTTTTTCAAGTCTCGCCTGAATCCTCTTGTAGAATTCTTCAGCCGCATTGTAGCCCATCTTCTTCTGTCTGTGATTGACAGCAGCCGTTTCAACGATGATCGCTGTATTACGGCCTGGTCTTATCGGAATAGAGTGACAGACAACCTTATTGCCTAAGAACTCAACAGTCTCATCCTCCATTCCAAAACGGTCATACTTAGCTTCCTTACTCCACTCTTCGAGCTTGATGACCATATCTATGGACTGAGTTTCCTTAACCTTCTCAACACCGTACAGAGACTTCACATCTATGATGCCTATACCTCTCAACTCGATAAGATACTTGGTTATGTCAGGAGATGTTCCGATAAGAGTATCATCACTGACCTTATGTATCTCAACAACATCATCAGATATGAGTCGGTGACCTCTTCTTATAAGCTCAAGAGCAGCCTCGCTCTTACCTATACCACTCTCACCCATGATAAGAACGCCCTCACCGTATACATCGACAAGAACACCATGGATTGAGATAACAGGTGCAAGCATGACCTTCTGCCATCTTATGATCTCTGCCATAACAGATGATGTAGAATCCTTGCTCGAGAGAATCGGAACATTATACTTAAGAGCCATCTCAAGAAGATCCAGATCAGGCTTGATATCCCTACAGAATACTATACATGGCACCTTGAAGGACAGAAGCTGTCTATAGCGCTCTTTTCTCGATTCAATATCAAGAGAATCAAGATAAGCCTTCTCGACAAAGCCTATGATCTGAACTCTCTCATTGTCAAAGTGATCAAAGAATCCTGCTAACTGCAAAGCCGGTCTGTTGATATCAGGCTGTGTTATCAGCACATCATCAGTATCGATCTGCGGTGTGAGATTCTCAAACTTCATCTTTTCCACAAGTTTGGTAAGTGGATAATTATCTGCTACATTCATACCTTTTTCTCCTGTCTAATGAAAATATTCATAAATCCTGTTTGCGTCATTTTTGCTTATTCCATCCGCATTCATAAGCTCATCAACGCTTGCTTCCTTAATCATCATGATGTCCCTGAAGTAGCGCATAAGAGCCTCCCTCTTCTTCGGTCCGATATTCTTGATATCCTCAAGCTCAGATTTCACTTCCCTCTTTGAACGAAGAGACCTGTGAAATGTTATCGCAAACCGATGCGCTTCATCCTGCATGCGCGTTATCAACCTGAAGCCCTGCGAGTGTATATCAAGAGGCTGTATCTCACCCTGATAATAAAGACCTCTTGTTCTGTGATTATCATCCTTGACCATACCACACACAGGTATGTCAAGTCCCAGCTCATTAAGGACTTCACATGCTATATGAACCTGTCCCTTGCCACCGTCCATCATGATGAGATCCGGGAATATACTGAAGCTTCCTAGATCCCTATCACCTTCTTTTTCTCTAAGGCCGTGACTAAAGCGTCTTTTAAGCACTTCCTTAAGTGAAGCATAATCGTTCGGCCCTTCAACAGTCTTTATCTTGAACTTCCTATAATCACTTTTTTTCGGCTTGCCGTCCTCGAAAACTATCATAGAACCGACACTGTCAGTACCGCTTATGTTGGAGATATCATAGGCCTCCACACGTCTGGCGTAATCCATGCCGATCAGTTCACAGATCTGTCTGACTGCACCCTTAGTTGCAGCCTCTTCTATCTTCAGGTTATCAAGATCCTTCTCAAGAGCGATCCTTGCATTCTCCCTTGCAAGTTCTATAAGACCTTCCTTTATACCCTTTTTAGGTATCTCTATAGAAACCTTCTTACCCTTAACCGCAGTCAGGAACTGCTCTAAGAGTTCTCTTTCTTCAACGTCACACTCAATAAGTATCTGTGGAGGAATATAAGGAGTTCCTCCGTAGAACTGCTTCAAGAATTCACCTATGACATGCTCCTTCTTCGCATCATCATATACCGTCATCCTGAATAGTTCACGACCTGATACTCTTCCGCTTCGCACGAAGAATACCTGAACAACTGCGTCCGTGTGCTCGATACTGCATGCTATAACATCCCTGTCCTCATCAGCCCATGTATTGATCCTCTGCTTCTGAACCACATGCTTTATACTCTGTATATGATCTCTATACTTTGCTGCTTCCTCGAACTTAAGAGCATCTGACGCTTTGTACATCTTATCCTCAAGTTCGTGTATTACATACTTATAGTCTCCATCAAGAAGCCTGCAGGCATTATCAACAGCTTCGTTATAGGCTTCCTTAGATATAATCCCAAGGCATGGCGCAGAGCATATCCCCAGGTGATGATTGAGGCAATCCTTGGTAACTACGCCTTCTTTCAGATTTTTCTTACAGGTTCGAAGCTTATATATCTTCTGCAGCAAGGACACTGTCTCGTTAACAGCCTTCTTACTTGTGAAAGGGCCGTAGTACTTCTCATTATCGGGTTCTTTTTGCTTGACAGCTATAACCCTTGGAAAGTCTTCACTTCTTGTGACCTTGATGCATGAATACGCCTTATCATCCTTAAGAAGTGTATTGTACTTAGGACAGTGTTCCTTGATAAGATTACACTCAAGAACAAGCGCTTCTAATTCCGAATCAGTAACTATATATTCAAATCTCGCCACATGAGAAACCATCTGCTCTATCTTCGTTGAGAGATTGCGACTGCTCTGAAAGTACTGTCTGACTCTGTTTTTGAGGATTATAGCTTTACCCACATAGATGATCTCATCAGATGCGTCATGCATGATATACACACCGGGCTTGGCCGGGAGTTTTTTTAATTCTTCCTCTATATCAAACATATAACCAGATCCTCTCATACTGAAACGGGGAAATCCCCAGACATATTATGCCTGAGGATCGTTTGCCAACGGCTTTTCGATTCCCTTTATTCTCCTGTATATATCCATGAATTCCTCGCCTGTTATCGTCTCCTTCTCAAAGAGGAACTGTGCGATCTCATCAAGACAATCCATGTTAGAAGTAATAAGTGCCAAAGCTTCATCATAACTAACCTTAAGGAGCGCCCTTACTTCCTCATCTATGCGAGCCTGTGTAGTCTCTGC
>DOVJ01000013.1 GCA_003520145.1 Eubacterium sp. | reverse complement strand
TCAGTCGGAGATTGGACCCCGACTGAGATAAATATGCTCCATAACCTGTCCCATACAGGCTTCGTATATACAGCGATCTTAATCTCCATGATGCCAATAAGCATCGTAATAACATCTGCATATCCGCTTAATAGTCCCAAGACCATAACTGCCACAACAGCCACAAGCCTCACTATATATCCGGTCCACAGCCTCTTCTTAATAAGGTGCTGCGGCCCTTCAACAGCCATATGATTGAAAAAGTCCATACATATGACCATGAAACAGGCAAGCAATACTCCTATATAAAAGCCCCTGATATATACGATATTCGGCTTAATCAGAAGGTGCAGAATCAGCGCCACTATAACCGACTGAAACAAAATCGCAATTATGAGCTTAAGAAGCGTATGATCTTCCACTTCTTCATAATCCTCTATTATATCCCATTCGCTGTCATCTGCTTCCACAGCTTCTTTTATCTCATCAAATTGATCCTTATATCTGTCAAAAAACAATATATCAAAGCCCGGCCTTCTTCAAAAGTATATAACAATTCCTGATCCCAGCCAAAAAACCAAGGATCAAAAATATGATCGTAAAAGATGTGTTAAAGTGCTCATCAATCTTATATCCCACAAATATACACAGAAAAATCGGGGTCATCATACTGATTCCAATCTGGGTTATCAGTGACAGCATCTTCGCAAGCTGTCTGATTTCCTTCTTATCCCTGTCTTTCATGGCTTCTCCTTTGCGAAATACGCTCTTTGAGCATATGCTAATTATACCATATCTATGTTATTTTTGCAACAAACTTTTCCTTCTTGCAATGATTACAAAGATGATGATTATGATGATAAGTAAAAGCAGAAGGATTATAAGGATGATCATACGTCCTGTATTATTCTTACCAGAAGAACTGTTACCAGTAGTTGCAACAGATTCATCTGATTCATCAGAAGTTTTAACTTCCTGCTTGGTAGATGATTTTATAGCAGCTTCTGTCTTCTTAACTGTAGATTGTTCTGTAGAGACTTCAGCCTGCGTACTTATCTCTGTTGCGATTTTTGTTGCAGCTTCTGTTGTGACTTCTGGGGTGGTTTCCGTTACAGCTTCTGTTGCACTTGTTGTAGCAGGCACGGTTGCAGGCTCTGTTACCGGCACTGACGAATCAGTCTTCCACTGCGCAACAGCTGTCATATTCGACGATAAGGTTATGTTGTCGCCCGCATTTCCTATATTCCACTTTTCAAATGTTTTGCCATAAGGAGCTGTAAAGCCACAGCCTGGCAGTGTAAAGTTAACTAATGAACCAGGTTCAAGGTAGAACTCTTCTGCGTCCATATGGCCTGAACCACCAGCTGCATCATATGTAAGTCTGAGTGTTGTTGTTCTTGACGTCTTAATTCTTGCATCCTTAGGAATATACATATACACAGGATAACTGAACGAAGAAAAATTCGATATACCGACAAAAAGGTATTTGCCTGATGAAAAACCATATGATCCAGTGTATTCTTTCCTGCTGAGGTTATAATACAGATCTTCAAGTCCAGGACAATTACTTATATCAAGCTTCTTCACATAAGTAGAGTATACTGAAAGCGCATTCAGATTCGTATTGTGCGAAAGATCCAGAGAAGATAGATTCGTATTATTAACGACCAGCATTTCAAGCGCAGTATTAGCACTCAGATCAAGGGACTCTATATCACTGTTAGATATATCCAAAGCCCTAAGATCCTTATTGTTCTTAAGGTTTAGAGAGGTTAACGCATTCTTACCACAGCTTAGTCTCTTAAGTTTAGTATTCTTGCTCACATCAAGCTTGGTCAGCTTGGTTTCAGTACATATAAGCTCTGTAATCTCAGGATTTTTTGATAGATCCAACGATTTGATATCGGTCTTGTTAAGATTGATCGTAATCAGATTAGGACAGTGCGTAAAAACAACGCTTTCAAGAGGGTTACTGCCCAGTGTAGCATCAGTAAGAGCAGGACATCCGCTTATATCAATATGAGTAAGCTTATTAGTACCCGCTCTAAGCCACTCAAGCTTATCAAGTCCATTAACCTTGATCTCAGTTAGCTGATTGCCCCAACAGCCAACATTAGTAAGATTCTTATTAGCTGTCAGATCAAGATATGAAATCTTACACCTGTAGCAAAGAAGCGACTTTATATTCGTAAAGTGTTCTACGCCCTTAAGATCATATATATCCATATTGCAACAGTCGATACTTGTGACAGCATCTATCTCAGCCTGGCTCAAAAAGCCATCAGAATTCTTATCATACGTCTCCGATATAAGCTTTCTAAAAGTCTCGTCAGGGAAGTTATTGCTATCAATCTTAACGTCTTCACCAGCAGCATATAACCGGCTCGCACTTACATTAACACTTAATATTACAACGCACAAAAAAGCAAAAAAAGCACATATCTTTCTCATAATCTAGCAATCCTTTCCAGGTCAAGCTTACTTCCTCTTTTTGTTGCATACAAAGCCCACTTTTTGGCCTTTGGCAGGTTCTTCTCCCCTAATTCTCCCGTATAATAAGCTATCGCAACCTCACCGGCAGCATCCACATCACCCCTTATCGCCCTATCTAAAAGCGATATCAGCTTAAGCTTTCCCATCTTTTTCTTAAGCTCATCCTTCAGAAAGATATAATAATCATATATTTCTTTCCTTGATAGATGATCTTCCCTTAGTTGCTCATGTTCAGTATCATATGTTAAAGCACCATCAAAAAGCTGTTCACTTGTAAGGTCGAACACATGCCCATGAAGTCTCACACGACTGAAGTCGC
>DOVJ01000093.1:1495-12072 GCA_003520145.1 Eubacterium sp. | reverse complement strand
GAGTTCTCTCATAGCATCCCATAGATGTTCTGTGGATGATATAAGGTCTCTTCTTCTCGCCGTTCTCGTCTATATAGTACATATCATATCTCTCAGACAAGAACATATCGAGCTGGATAGTGATCATCGTATCTTCCTTGCCATACACATTCTTAGCCTGTATATCAAGCTTAGGACCGTAAAATGCTGCTTCTCCAGCGGCTTCAGTATACTCAAGACCGATTTCGTCAAGTATCTCTCTCATCTTGCCTTCAACTCTGTCCCAATCCGCAGCGGTACCCATGTACTTATCCGGATTCTCAGGATCCCACTTACTCATACGGTAAGTTACGTCATCCTGAAGACCAAGAGTAGTAAGAGTATACTTAGCAAGCTTTACACAGTTCTTGAACTCCTCATCGATCTGCTGTGGAGTACAGATAAGATGTCCCTCAGAGATAGTGAACTGTCTTACTCTTGTAAGACCATGCATCTCACCTGAATCCTCGTTACGGAAAAGTGTAGATGTCTCGCCCATACG
Source organism: Eubacterium sp. (assembly GCA_003520145.1). GTDB lineage: Bacteria > Bacillota > Clostridia > Lachnospirales > Lachnospiraceae > UBA9775. The sequence continues at coordinate 11,552 of DOVJ01000093.1, read as the reverse complement.
ATAAGGGAGATCTCTATAGCTATGCTGTTTAGCCTTATATACAAAGTACTGGAAAGGACATGTCATCGGACGAAGAGCCATAACCTCTCTGCCCTTGTCGTCGAGGTATACGTTCTCCTGAGCATTTTTAAGTGCCATATCAGGATCAGCATATAGCTTCTGGTCCTCAGCTGATTCCTCTACGGACACGCCATCATCGTTGAGGACAAACATACCATCCTTATAGTGATACCAGTGATCAGAGAGCTTATAGAGATTAGACTTAGCCATAAGAGGAGTACGTGTTCTCACATAACCCCACTCATAATCTTCAAGATCCTCGATCCATCTCTGAAGCTTCTGGATAATCTTAGTTCCCTTAGGCATGAAAAGAGGAAGACCCTGACCTATAACATCAACAGTTGTGAATAACTCCATCTCACGACCGAGCTTATTATGGTCACGAAGCTTGATCTCCTCGAGATACTTAAGTCTCTCTTCAAGATCAGCCTTCTTGGTATAAGCTGTTCCGTAGATACGTGTAAGCATCTTATTCTTCTCAGAACCTCTCCAGTAAGCGCCTGAAGAAGATATGAGTTTGAAGGCCTTGATATACTTAGTGCTCATAAGATGAGGACCTGCACACAGATCTACGAATCCACCCTGATCGTAGAAGCTTATCTCCTCACCCTCAGGAAGCTCTTCGATAAGTATGACCTTATAAGGCTCATCCTTCTCCTTCATGAACTTGATAGCCTCTTCGCGTGGAAGTGTGAATCTCTTGATCTCATGTCCTTCCTTGATGATCTTCTTCATCTCTTCCTCGATCTTGTCAAGATCCTCTCTTGAAAGCGGACGTATATCAAAATCATAATAGAAGCCGTTCTCGATAGAAGGACCTATCGTACACTTAGCCTCTGGGAATATCCTCTTTACAGCTTCAGCAAGTACATGCGCACATGTATGTCTGTATGCAGCTTTACCTGCCTCATCGTCAAATGTAAGTATATTCAGTGAACAATCCGAGTCAACAACAGTTCTAAGGTCTACGACCTTACCATCCACTTCACCTACACAGGCTACTCTTGCTAAACCCTCACTGATACTAAGCGCTATGTCATACACTGACATAGGAGCATCAAATTCTTTAATAGAACCATCTTTCAAAGTTACTTTCATACTGTATATATCTCCTTTTTCTTTTGCGGGTGATAGCAGAAAATCCCAGCTATCATCGCATAATTAAATGATAACTGGGACGTAATATACGTGGTTCCACCCGGTTTTCAGCATACAATAATAAGAATAAGCATGCTCTCATTAAGACAATAACGGTGTCGGCCGGACCTGATTGGGGTCGCTCAGAGGTGGTCTTCATAAGGATATTCGGCAGGCACTCTCAGCAACGTGCCTTCTCTGTAACCATCTATTCCTTACTACTCTTCTCTTCAACGCTTTATAGAGTAAATTATAAACCATATCCCACAAAAAATCAAGACAATTTTTAATCAGATGTATAAGTCATCATCAAGTGCCAGATCATCGACAAATGATGTTATCTCATACAATTCGTCCTTGATAGATTCTACAATATCTTCATACCCCAGGCCATTATCACCATAGCTTAGCTTCATCGATGGCTCAAAGAAGTCTTTTTTATCGTTAATACCGACATATAGTTTATTGTTGTGAAAGCACAGTGCTAACTGTCCTTTGTGCGACATATCAAGCCTCATGATGCGCTCCATCAAAACAGGTGTCAGTATATAAAAAGCATCATGTCCCTCTTCGGCATATACATCAAATCGCTTATTAAAGCTTTCTGATTCGGTAGATATCTTGTCAACAGAATGTATCTTACGACTGATCATAGATCTTGTTGTAACAGCTTCAAAGCCCTTTTGAGCCACCATCACATTGGACTTGAATCTCTTATTGAAGTCGAAGATCATCCATCTCCCCTTGAATATAGTCCTCGAACTCTTTCCTTGCTTCACAGTAATAGTAACATCTGACTGTTCAAAGTTGATTCCGTGATAAGAAGCACCTATATAATCTTCACTACTATATGTGGTTCCGGTTCGTATAAGACCAGTAGAGCTAAGAACTCTCTCCTCTATGCCTTTTGTCGGATTATATACCACTCTGTCATATATATCTTCAAGTATATTCTTTACAAAGTTTTCCTTGTAATACTTGCGATACTTGTCCTTTTCAATAGCAACTTTTATACCAACTACGAAAATCGTGATCGTTATAATAAGCTTTGCTAATTCAAGATTTCCAGTTAAGATTATCAATAATATATCTACAATGACGCCAAGAGCTATGTATATAGCAGCCTTTTTATTATACTGACTTCTTAACCTCTCTAATTCTTCCATATGTCATACCTTAAAAATCCATCTTAACATCCGAACGCTTAGCAGCCTCTGCCTCAAAGAATTCCTTCTTGGTAAAACCGTTCATACCTGCTACCAAACTTGAAGGAAATGTAACTAACTTCTGATTATATGCTGATACATTGGCATTGTAGAATCTTCTGGCAGCCTGAAGATGCTCTTCAACATCAGCAATAGCCTTCTGCAGAGTATTATAATTCTCACTTGCCTTAAGCTCAGGATAATTCTCAGCAAGAGCATGTATCTTGGCAACATTCTCATCCATAGCTTTGCTTGCTTCATTCTTCTCACTTATAGACATATTCCTACGAAGCTCTATAGTTTTGAAGATTGTTTCCTGCTCATACTTAGTATATCCCTTAACCACATCGATCATCTTCGTAAGAACATCATACCTTTTGGTAAGAGCAACATCTATATCAGAAGATGCCTCATCAATCTTCACTTTCGCTACATTAAGAGCGTTCAGCAAACCTATATACGCACATACAAGCGCTACGATAACTACCAGAATAATAATAATAACTTCCATATTGGTCCTCCTTTAAAGTCAGGCCCTGCCGCCCCTTAGACAGCAGAGCCAAATTTTATATATGTAACCGCCTCATGATTACATTATATCTCATACCATAGATTATTAAATAACTATCAGGGAAAAATAACCCCTGTTATTTCTCCAATTTTAGAAAGAATCAAGTCTCCTCATAACTAATCTCTATCGATATAGCCTTACCATCCTTCATACCGATCTTAAGGACAGAGTTTTTCCCCTGATATATCATATATCCATTATTCTCAGAATCAGGTTTTTTTAACTTACCTTCTATCAAAGACCTAGAAGAGCCTATAGCTATACCCTCGGCAAGCTTCACAGTATCATCATATACCACTATCTTCGTGATCTTCTTCTCGCCCTTGATCTCATTGACATAAGAAACAAAACCAGAATAAGTATATACATAATCCATGCCTTCATAAGCACAGCTCTTTATCTCATTATAAACCATCGGTTCACCCGCAAGAGCCTTCATATCAGATTCTTTCATACCAGGCAAAATGTATCCGCTGCCGCACGTTATTCTATAGACGACAGTTTTCTTATCATCTTTAGTTTCCTTCGATGTACTCTCTTCCTTACGCTTACATCCTATAATCATACACACAACAATCAGAAGAACTGCCCATATGATTCTCTTAATCTTCGTACTTTTCATGATATTCCTTACACATATTCTTATAATACTCTACACACTCATCGCTATAAGCAGCGCTTTCCTTCGAAAACATATCACACAGATAAGTACTCCACTTATAAGCACCACTCACATTCAGATGATAACCACCATCATATGTATCTGTGGAATAATCAAGTCCCATCTCGTCTGCACACTCAAGATAGTTGATATATTCTAAACCGTTCTTAGATGCATATTCAACAACTTGCCTGTCCCACTCATCATACCAGTATGGGTAAAGTGTAGGAGCCTTGCACAATACAAGTCTTATGTTATTATCTTTACACACCGACACAATCTTGTCAAGATAAGATACATTTGTCTCATCGAAACTGTAATCAGGAAGCTTAGGCGCAACCGGAAAACCTTCATAAGCCTTGATCTCAGTACGTGGAAGAAAACCCATATATGAAACAGAAGAAGCCGTAAGATCAAAGTCTTCCTTCTTAAGCTTATCGAATCTGTCGTGATATCTTATAACAGGAAACATATAGCTTAGGATATTATCCTCGGTGCAGCTGCTGATTGCCCTGTACTTTAGCCCACTATTCTTCATACGGTCAAAAGTCAGACGATTGTATTCTTCCTTGATATAACGGTCATAAGTAAGACTTAGGATACTCAAGACCACAACTTTCGGTTTTTCGTACTCAAGCGTCTCAAGAAGCACATAATAGCTCATAGGCATAGTTTGATTAGGAGTTCCTCTGACTACCGACGCTACACCACATCTATCCCAGATTACGACTGGATTGATATTCTGATATACCTCACAATCGCCTAGAAAAAGCACAGTATGTTCCTTAGGTTCACTGTAATAGTCATCGATCAGAGACCCTTCCTTAAGCGAGCTCCTATACTTCGGTGCCAGTATAAACCCAAGAATTACCAATCCACAGAAGAACGCCACTGCATACAGTATTATTCTTAAAACTCTCTTTGCATTCTTAGTAGTTCCCATAGACAAATCCATCTATAACAAAATCATATCCATACACGCCAAACACTGCTATCATAAGAAGCATCACTACTCCTACGATACCCTTATAACATATCTTATCCTTAACCCTCATAAGGATTGCCCACAATATGAGCATAACAAGTCCAGTTATCACATGTCTTACTATATCACCGCTTACCATAGAAGCAGTGAAGCAAAACATCAGTCTTATCTTCGTTCCTACCACTGATATGTCACACAGGTCGAAGATTCTTAAGAAACTCACAACTATATATGTATATATATATCCATAGCGCCATGGTTTTCTTCGCCCTTCAAGAGCTATTATAAGACCGTTAAGAAGACCCCATACCAAAAAACCTGCAGTAAATCCATGCCACAACCCTGTTATTGCAAAGCAAACCACAGTAGCTATAGAAGTCATGACTCTTATATTCCCTTTTGTCAGCTTTCTCATAAAACCCGAAACTGTCAGTGGATAGAACACATAATCTCTGAAAAAATCCGCCATAGTTATGTGCCAGCATCTCCAAAACTGCCCAAGATTCCGAGCCATATAAGGCTTATTAAAGTTCTCGCTTAAGCTTATTCCCAAGCACTTTGCCGCACCTATCGCTATATCGCAGCCACCGCTAAAGTCAGCCCAAAGCGCAACACTGTATAGTAGAAGCGCTATTATCATGCTTGAATCGCCATCCGTCCATATCCTTATAGCAATCATAAGCCTGTCTGCGATCACAAGCTTCTTGAATAATCCTGATATGATCCTAAGAACCCCTTCACTTATACCGTCATAGCTGATCTTCCTCTCGCTACACACCTTCATGAACTTGTCATAGCGCATCACAGGTCCCATAACATACGAAGGAAGAAAGAAAAAGTAGAGCGCTATCCCCTTTATATCGCCTAGTTCATACTTTTCATAGTGCATATCGCCCATGTAACTAATAGCTCTGAGCATAAGAAACAACAGCCCCAGCACATGTACAGGTGCCATGCGGACATATACCAAAGTTGCTATCCATGCTGTGATGTAAAGCGCGTACACATACGTAGTTTTAGCATGCTTATGCAGAATAAGAGTCAGCACAAGAAAGCCCGCTGCGATGAGCAGGCTTTTTACATCCCATAATCCTATTATGATCAAGCTGACTATCAGCATCCAGGTCATAAAATTACTCCTAATCTGTGTCTGGATAATTATCCTCATCTATCAAGAATTCATATCCTCTTGACATATACTTCTTAAGGTCTTCCTTAGTCATCATGAAGAGGTCATTATCTCCGTAAAATGTATCTACAAAATACCAGCCGTCACCACAATTGATCATATTGAAGGTATGCGACTCATTCTTAGTCACCACCTTCATATTCTCTATACCAGCCATATTAAGCCATATCCTGTACATAGAATAATAAGTCACGCAATCACCTTTTTTAGTGGTAAGTCCTGTATATGCATTCTTGATATATGAAGCCTTGTCTGTCACTGGTATGTACTCTAAAGTTCCGCTAAGATGATCGAATATAGCCTTAGCCTTCTCCTTCTTCGTCATATCAGGAGTTACGATTTTTTCATACTCAACGCGAAATACTTCAAGTATCTCATCATCACTCATCTGTGATACAACAGGCTCCAATATGTGAAGTGTCACACTGTAAGTCTTTTCGTTGCCACTCACATCACGGGTCTTATAGTAAACAGGATAATCACCGACCTTATTGTCTATAACTTCACTCTTATCTATATCATAGGTCGCACCAGCCTGCTCATCATGTATTATTATCTCATCACTATACATGATTGGATCACCTAAGTGAACATATATATCATGAAGACCATATAAAACAGGTGCAGACTTATCTTCTATTATCTCTACCTCGGATTCAAACACAACTTCGTTGCCACCTTCATCCCTGACAAGAACCCTCACTCTCTGATTCCCTAGTTTGAAAAAATCCGGAGATATAACATATTCATATACGCAATCCGTAACATCATCGACACTCTCGACGAATTCCTTAGGCGAGATAATATTGCCATAACATGATTCTATATGCTCTTGCGGCTTAACTACTGGAGACACACTGTCCTTAACCCTTAACTTCACATGGTATCGAAGGCCATTTAGACTTATGGTTATAGGATAATCTCCCACATGTCTTATATCGAGTTTATCAACATCAGTTACATAAGCAGCATCTCCCTGTGGTGACTTAAAAAAGTAAGCAGCACTAAAAAGCTCATCTCCCGCCTCGATGACCATAATGTCGTTATACGGCACTCTCATCTTCGCAAGAAAAAAGCCTATAGCTACAACAAAGACCGTTATTATCAGAAGATATTTGACAACCCTCAATACGCTCTTCAAATACTACCTCCGAGGTAATCACTCACCGCAATTTTATCCTTCTCAATCTGCTCAAAAAGTCCATCAAGATTCTCGAATCTTCTTTCCTCTCGAAAGAATCTAAGAAGTTCAATCCTGATATCCTCACCATATATATCGTCAGAAAAATCATATATAAAACTCTCAGAAAGAAGATTATCTTCACACGCAACAGTAGGCTTTACTCCTATGTTTGTAAGAGCATTATACTTCTTATCATGAACCCACACATACGAAGCATACACGCCCCTTCTCACCTTACATATAGTATCAGGATATATAACATTGGCCGTAGGAAATCCGTACTGTCGTCCTATCTTATTCCCTGCGCACACTTTTCCTGTTATATAGAAGTTCCTTCCAAGCATGGCATTAGCATCTTGTATATCGCCATCTGCAAGAGCCCCTCTTATACGCATACTGCTTATATAATCACCATCGTAACTTTCCATAGGAACAACTATCAGTCTGTATCCATAAATCCCAGAAACCTCTGCAAGATAAGAAGTATCTCCAAGCCTGTTTCTTCCGAAGCAGAAATTCTCACCGCATATGATAGTGCCCGCATGGAATCTGCCGCAAGCCACTTCCTTGACAAACCGCTCATGCGTATAGCCATAGAGAGTACTCTTAGCCGATACATTTACCACTATATCCACGCCACACTTTTCAAGAAGTTCAAGCTTATCTTTCTTATCAAGTATGAGATCGTGTTCTCTTTCAAATGTCATGAGAACCACCCGTTCAGCGGCTTTAGTTTTCAAAGCGGCCTCTATAAGCTTCATATGGCCAAGATGTACACCATCGAACTTCCCAATTATCAGTATAGTTTTCTTATCATCTTTATAATCAACAAAATCATCGAAGTATCTCATAAGAACATTTTCACACATATATAACAATTCAAAGCCTCATCATATCTGTATATCGCCCTGAATTCGCCATTATCATACAATCTTATAGTTCCTTTATTGCAGTCAAGAAGTTCACTGCCAATCATATTTCCGTTATCTAAGTAGCGCTTTGCTTCGCCTACCTCTACCGCTTCATACTCGGTAAAGAGCGTATCAACAGGCGTTATAAAACCATAATCACCTTCTGACACCGCTTTTTCTATATCAGCTAGCCAAGTCGCCTTATCAATCCCGAATACGCCAACCCTGGTCCTCGTTAGGACACTGACAGCTGCGTAGGTTCCAAGAGCCTCGCCTATATCATCCACAAGAGTTCTTATATAAGTTCCCTTAGAACACCTGATCCTAAGCTTTGCACCATTCTCATCAAAGTATAGAACCTCAAGCTCGTATATATGTATCTTACGCGCCTTTCTTTCTATCTCTATACCTTCTCTTGCAAGATCGCAAAGCTTCCTTCCATTCACCTTAAGTGCCGAATACATCGGAGGAATCTGTTCTATAACGCCTAAAAAGCCATTAAGACACTTATCAAGAGCTTTTCTTACAGGCCTTACATCACTTCTTTTAACGACCTGCCCTGACATATCAAGAGTATCTGTTCTGACACCCCAGACCAACTCGCAGACATATTCCTTATCAGCATCTGTTAAGAGTTCACAGACCTTAGTCGCATTGCCAAGACACACCGGAAGCACTCCCACAGCATCTGGGTCTAGCGTTCCGGTGTGTCCTATCTTACGCATATTAAGTATACGCCTAAGCCTTGCAACCACATCATGGGAAGTGAATCCGGCTTCTTTATATACATTTATAATACCGTTCATATATTACCTTATTTCATCTGTAATTCAAGCTTGCGGCTTATGTTGTTGATGACATCGTGTACAGAACCCACCATCTGGAATCCAGCAGCTCTCACATGTCCGCCTCCGCCAAATGCAGCTGCAACCTTGGAAACATCTACATAATTCTTAGACCTTAGGCTAACCTTGAACTCTCCTGTCTTATATTCATACATGAATACAGCAACCTCTACACCTTCTGTAAGTCGAAGCTGCTCAACTATACCAGAGAAATCGTTACTCGTCACGTTGTAGAATTTCATCTCAGACTGTCTAATAACAGTGAAGATACATCTCTTATCCATGAAGAGAATACTCTCTAAGAGAGCTCTGCCAAGAACCTGATTCTGAACATAAGTCTTCTTGTAAAAGCTGTTATCTATTATGGATGTCGTGTCTATGCCCTTTTCCATAAGAGCACCAGCTATCTCCATAGTACTCCTGTGAGTACATGAATACTTGAATACGCCTGTATCATGTATGATACCTGTATACAGACACTCTGCACACTCAAGAGAAATCCTGTCCATGTCCATATGCTTAGCAAGAAGCTCGCAGGTAGAACTCTCATCCTCAACCACGATATTGATATCTGCAAAATCAGCAGCTCCGGTATGATGATCCATCAGCACCTTCATAGATGCCCTATCAAACACATCCTTAAAAGGCATAAAACGATCTGTAGCAGAACAATCCATGACAAAAAATAAATCATAAACCTCATCCTTTGGCTCATGTATCAGTTCGTCATATCCCTTAAGGTAAGAAAACTCTGCTCCGGCAGGCTCAAGATAAGCGTCAACAACTACATCCTTATAATTATCAAGAACATAATTCCTGAATCCCAAAACCGAACCGATGCAGTCGCCGTCAGGTCTTATATGACCTGTAACAGCGATCTTCATCCCGTTCTTTAGAATCTCATCAATTCTCTTCATCCGCCTTGTTTACCTCATCGATGAGCTTACTCATCCTAACTCCATATTCAATGGATCTGTCAAGTACAAATGTTATCTCAGGTGTGTTGCGAAGATTAAGATTCTTCGCAACCATCATTCTTATATATCCTTCAGCACTCTGAAGTCCCTTAATTGTCTCACGACCTGCTTCCTCATCACCGAGAACACTGATATAAGCCTTACAAGTCTTAAGATCTGTAGCCACATCTGCCATAACGACACTTGTAAGTACAGGATTGACTCTTGGGTCTTTAACCTCAGTTCTTATGATATTAGCAAGTTCTTTTTGCATCTCGGAATTAATCCTTGTGCTCTTTATACTACTCTTTTTCATTACCTAGGCACCTCCACCATCTCATAAGCCTCAACTAC
>DOVJ01000093.1:0-1308 GCA_003520145.1 Eubacterium sp. | reverse complement strand
GCTCTCATAACTCTAACCTTAGAATTACGCTTAATCACACCGTCAAGAACATATGAACCAGCGATATTACCGATACCTGAAGCCTTGTAGATCATTCTGATCTCGGCATGGCCTGTTATCTTCTCCTCGTATGTAGGATCGAGCATACCCTTCATGGCAGCCTCAACATCCTCAATAGCGTTGTAGATAACCTTATAGAGTCTAAGATCTACGTTCTCCTTATCAGCGATCTCTCTTGCCTGATTATCAGGTCTTACATTGAAACCGATGATGATAGCGTTCGAAGCAGATGCAAGAATAACATCGGATTCATTGATATTACCAACACCGCCGTGAATAACCTTAACAACAACTTCCTCGTTAGAAAGCTTAACAAGTGAAGCCTTAACAGCCTCAACAGAACCCTGAACATCAGCCTTAACAACTATGTTGAGTTCCTTGACATTACCAGCCTTGATCTGAGAGAACAAGTCATCAAGAGAAAGCTTAGACTTGGTCTCGTTAAGAAGTCTAATCTTGCCTTCACGTATGAATGTCTCGGCAAAGTTACGAGCTTCCTTATCACTATCTGTTGATATGATGATCTCACCTGCATTTGGCACATCATTAAGACCAAGCACCTCAACAGGAGTAGAAGGCAATGCTTCCTTAACACGTCTTCCCTTATCATCCATCATGGCTCTTATCTTACCATAGCAAGAACCGGCAGCGACATTATCACCTACCTTAAGTGTACCCTTCTGAACAAGGATTGTAGCAACAGGACCCTTGCCCTTATCAAGCTGAGCCTCGATAACAAGACCTCTACACTTACGATTTGGATTAGCCTTAAGTTCAAGAATATCAGCTGTGAGAATAATAGTCTCAAGAAGGTCATCTATGCCCTCCTTAGTACGTGCTGAAACAGGTACGAACTCAGTGCTTCCGCCCCAGTCTACAGGCACAAGACCATTCTCCATAAGTTCCTGCTTAACTCTGTCGATATTAGCACTTGGCTTATCTATCTTATTGATAGCTACGATTATCTCGACACCGGCAGCCTTCGCATGGTTGATAGCTTCTATAGTCTGTGGCATAACACCATCATCAGCAGCTACAACAAGAACAGCGATATCTGTAGACTGTGCGCCACGCATACGCATAGCGGTAAATGCTTCGTGTCCAGGTGTATCGAGGAAGGTTATCTTCCTGTCATTAATCTGTGTGACATAAGCACCGATGTGCTGTGTGATGCCACCTGACTCTCTTGAAGTAACGTTAGTTGAACGTATAGCATCAAGAAGAGAAGTCTTACCATGATCGACATGA
>DOVJ01000117.1 GCA_003520145.1 Eubacterium sp. | reverse complement strand
TCTGCAAGATTTTCCTCATGCTTCTTGATAATGTCAAGACGTGGCTTTGTTACAGGATGCTTGGCCACAAAAATAGTACAGCAGTCCTCATAGGGAAGAATTGATGTCTCATAAGCATCTATCTTAAGAGAGATATCCACAATATCCTGCTTGTCAAAAGCTATAAGTGGTCTGTAAACAGGCATATCTGTTACAACCTCTCCTGTACACATAAGGCTCTGCATGGTCTGTGAAGCCACCTGTCCTATACTCTCACCGGTTATAAGTCCCATACAGCCAGTCTGACCTGCGATAATATCAGCAATCTTCATCATATATCTTCTCATGATGATAGTAAGCTCATCGTGAGGACACTTCTCATAAATATACATCTGAATATCAGTAAAGTTGATAACATGAAGTTTAACCTTACCTGTGTACCTGGCAATTACTCCAGCCAGATCAACAACCTTCTGCTTGGCCTTTTCTGAAGTATAAGGTGGCGCATTAAAATATACAGCCTCAATGTCTACACCTCTTTTAGCAACCATGTATCCGGCAACAGGACTGTCTATTCCACCAGAAAGAAGAAGCATACCTCTTCCGCAGGTACCTACAGGCATACCGCCCGGTCCCTTGATCTCTGTAGAATATATATTGATCTGTTCTCTTATCTCGACATGGATCATAAGATCCGGCTTATGAACATCAACCTTATATTCAGAAAAGTGTTCAAGTACATCATGACCTAATTCAGCATTAAGCTGCATAGAATCAAGAGGATACTTCTTGTTGGCTCTCTTACACTCGAACTTGAAGGTGAGAGGTTTGTTGCCATACTCCTCTTCCAGATACTCTACAACATGCTTTGAGAGCTCATCATATTCACAGTAATCATAGTGATACATAGGACATATGCCCACTATACCGAACACGTGAGACAGAGCATCCAGAACATCTTCATGGTAATAATCCTTGAGGCATCTGACATATATTCTGCCCTGTTCTTTATATACATCATATTCGCCATCAATATGAGAAAGTGAAAATCTGATATTGTTTATAAGAGCATCCTCAAATATATGACGATTCTTGCCCTTCACACCTATCTCACCGTATTTTATAAGATACGCACTATACATACTAACCTCTCTTGTATTTTCTGAGCATCGGAAGTATCTCTTCGATAACACCGACTGCATAATCTATCTCTTCTTTGGTATTTTTCTCACAGAAGCTGAATCTAAGCGTAGATTCTATGAGCTTGTTAGGAAGACCGATAGCAACCAGAGTATGACTCTTATGCGGCTTATTGGTCGAGCAGGCAGAACCTGCAGATACATATATTCCTTTATCTTCAAGAGCATGAAGGAAGACTTCACTCCTTACCCCCTCAAAGCTCAAGCTGACTATGTTAGGAGCGCACGGTGTTCCCTCTTCATAGCCGTTAACAGTTACCATATCAAGCTTTGTAAGTTTCCCTATAAGATACTCCTTAAGTTCCTTCATATGAGCCACATAAGCATCCAGATTGTCCATGCATATCTTAGCAGCCAAAGCCATACCGGCTATACCAGGAACATTTTCCGTGCCTGACCTCATATCCTGCTGCTGGCCGCCTCCGTATATGAGCGGAAGTATGCGCACACCATCGCCTATATATAGAGCACCGCACCCCTTCGGACCATGAAACTTATGCGAACTTATACTTAGAAGATCTATGCCAAGCCTCTTTGGATAGATCCTGAACTTACCAAATGCCTGTATAGCGTCCACGTGAAAGTAAGCATCACTGTTCTCATGTATGACCTTAGCCATCGCCTCGATAGGCATCACACTTCCTATCTCGTTGTTGACATACATGCAGGATACAAGTGCTGTATCAGGACGAAGCTTCGCCTTAAGATCATCAACAGATACTATTCCGAGCCTGTCAGTCTTAAGATACTCTACATCAAAGCCATCCTTCTTAAGCTTATCCATACATGCAGCAACAGAAGCGTGCTCAACCTCTGATACGAGGATATGATTCTTAGTCCTCTTATTGGCATAAACAGCGCCGAATATAGCCATATTGTTGGATTCTGTACCGCCAGAGGTAAAGATTATGTTCTTATCCTTACACTTTAACACGTTAGAGAATATATCCTTTGCTTCCTTTATGTAGCGCTCAGCCTCAACACCCTTCTTATGCATAGCAGAAGGATTGCCGTAATCCTCACGCATGATTTTGACCATCAGATCTATGACCTCATCATAGACATATGTGGTCGCCGAATTATCAAAATAACATTCCATCTTTATTACCTATCCGCCAGATATGAAAGTACAGACATGACATACATACCGGCTGTTTCTGTCCTTAAGATCCTCTTACCCAAGGTTATGATCTCAAAGCCGCACTCAGTCGCTTTCTTAATCTCAGAGTCATCAAACCCGCCCTCAGGACCTATGAATATTCCCACAGATTCTCCCTCTCGTATAGAAGCAAAGAGTTCACGAGTCTTATCCATGCCATCGGCACACTCATAAGGCACAAATACCTTATCAAGAGTCTTGGCATATTCTATGGCTTCAGAAAAGTTCATCACATCATGAACCTCAGGCATAATACTTCTCTTACTCTGATTTGCTGCACTCTCTGCGATGGCGCGATAACGCTTTATCTTATTGGCAGTCTTATCATTCACCTTCACAACACAGTTTTTCATGTTGACAGGGATTATGCTGCTGACGCCTAACTCAACACACTTCTGGATGATGAATTCGAACTTGTCAGCCTTAGGGAGTCCCTGAAAAAGATATACCTTGATTGGAAGCTCGCAGTTAGAATCATACTTATATACGACGCGAAGCAAAGCCTCCTCGCCGTATTCCTCTATCACGCAGTTATAATCCTGCCCTGATTTGTTGCTCACTACAACATCTTCGCCAATCTTTAGTCTGACCACATCCTTCATGTGATGATAGTCATCCCCGCCTATAGACACTTTCTTAGATTCCATATCTACATAATCGACAAAAAAATGCTGCATATCACTTTACCCTTTTTACAGTAACGTTAGACCACTCACCAAGTCTGTTTACTTCGACAACCTCATAGTGTTCATCAGCATCGAAGGTTTTCTTGATAAGTTCCTCCTTCGAATCGATTATACCGGACATGATAAGATAGGCGCCAATCTTCATATGCTTATATATAACCTTCGAAAGCGGCACCAAAACCTCCGCAAGAATATTGGCACACACCACGTCATAGCGCTCAAAACCGACAGCCTCTATAACAGGCTCCTCATCTATTATATTGCCCTTTATAAGTTCGAAGTCTTCTTCTGCTATACCATTAACTTCAGCATTCTCTCTGCTTGATACGATAGCAATAGGATCAAGATCTGTTCCGAGAGCATGCTTAGCACCAAGCTTAAGAGCCACTATCGAGAGGATTCCGCTTCCACATCCGACATCAAGAACCATATCATCCTTCTTAAGGTACTTCTGAAGCTGAAGGATAACAAGCTTAGTAGTCTCATGGGCGCCTGTACCAAAAGCAGCACCCGGATCTATAAGAATCTTCGTCTTATCCTTATATTCGTCTTCTTCCTCCTCCCATGTAGGCTTGATATAGATATCGTTGATACAGAAAGACTTGAAGTACTTCTTCCAGTTATTAGCCCAGTCCTTATCTTCAGTCTGAGAAGACTGTATAGTGCCATCACCTATCTCACAGTACTCGCTTATCTCCTTAAGCATAGCGCGAACATCCGTAAGAATCTTCACATCGTCGAACTTGCCATCCTCGAGGTAGAAGCTTATCTTAGCGGTCTTATCAGACTCATCTACCTCAGGAAGAAAGTCTATGAACATAGACTGCTTATCCTCTTCAGACAACTGAATATTGTCCTCGATTTCTATTCCTTCTATTCCAAGTTCTGCAAGCTCGCAGCTTATAATATCAGTAGCCGATGCAAGCGTATTGATCGTATATTTATTCCATCTCATTATGCATTCTCCAAAAATACTTTATAACTCTTATAACCTTCATACAGATCTGCCTTGCTCACAACCTCCCATGGAGCATGCATATTCTGTACCGGAATACCAGAATCGATTACATCCATACCGTAATTACCGAGGATATAAGCTATGGTTCCGCCACCGCCAAGATCCACTTTTCCAAGCTCGCCACTCTGATAGCATATGTTGTTATCATCCATGATCTTGCGCAGCTTCGCGATGTACTCAGCGCTCGCGTCGTTAGAACCAGACTTTCCTCTGGCTCCTGTATACTTGATAAATGCAACACCCTTACCGAAGTAAGCGACATTGTTCTTCTCGAAGGCACTCGCATATATAGGGTCGAAAGCAGAAGTAACATCTGAAGATAACATGCACGAATCTGCAAATGCATCTCTAAGCTTAAGATCAGAGTAATCAGTTGTACGATCTATGAGCTTTGCCACAACATTTTCAAAGAATCTGGAGTGCATACCTGTAGCACCCACACTTCCTATCTCTTCCTTGTCAACAAGAAGACACACACAGGTCTTCTTGGGATTTTCTATGTCAAAGATCGCTCTAAGTGAAGGGTAAGCGCACACCTTATCGTCATGACCATAACCTAGGATCATGCTTCTGTCAAAGCCATAGTCTCTAGGCTTACCCGCAGGAACTGCTGTAAGTTCGGCAGAAAAGAAGTCCTCCTTCTCTATGCCATACTTCTCCTTGATGCAGCCAAGCACAAAAGCAGCTATCTTCTCTTTTTCCTTATTCTTCTCATCCTCTGAAGATACACTTACAGGTCTGCTTCCAACAAGTATATTGAGATTCTCACCTTCTATAGCCTTAGCAGCCTTCTTCTCAAGCTGTTCAGCAGAGAGGTGAATAAGAAGATCCGATATACCAAACACAGGATCAGATTCATCCTCACCTATGCATACAGTAATCTTCTCACCGTCTTTTTTACACACAACACCATGAAGTGCAAGAGGAGTAGTCACCCACTGATACTTCTTGATACCACCATAATAGTGTGTCTCGAAGTAAGCAAGTCCGCCATCTTCATAAAGTGGATTAGGCTTGATATCAAGCCTTGGCGAATCGATATGAGCGCCAAGTATATTCATGCCACACTCAATCGGCTCCTTGCCGATCACAAATAACGCTATCGCCTTGTCTTTGTTGACAGCATATACCTTATCACCAGCTTTTAGCTTCTTACCAGCCTTACATATATCGACGATATCTTCATATCCGCGCTTTTTAGCCTCTTCTACCGCATAAGCACAAGCCTCTCTTTCAGTCTTGCACTCTCCTAAGAAGCTCATATATTCATCTGCAAATGCATATACAGACTCTACTTCCTTCTCATCATAACGTTCCCACGCAATCTTTTTTTCTTCCATCTCATACTCCTACACTGATATCTTCATCTGATTCGCCATCAGATTCTACTTCATCTACAAAGCCCACTTCCCTTGAAGCCTCAGCCTTAAAGTCCTCAAGTATATCACTGTCTATCTGAGGCAGTTCATCGATAGACTGAATACCAAATACCCTCAAAAAATCAAGAGTAGTACCGAAGACACAAGGTCTTCCCGGTGCGTCAAGCCTTCCGACATCAACAGCAAGTCCATACTCAACAAGCTTACTTACCGCATGATCGGAATTAACGCCTCTTATCTTCTCTATCTCAAGCTTGGTAACAGGCTGCTTATAAGCTATGATAGCCAGAGTCTCCAAAAGAGCATCGGTAAGCGCATATTTCTTAGGCGCCTTCGCAACTCTTATGAGATTCTCATAGTATTCAGGTCTGGTACACATCTGGTAACCATCCCCTACTTTAACAATCCTTATACCGCGATTACTGTTCTCATACTCAAGGATCATCCCTTCCACAACATCTCTTGTATACGATTCATCCTTATCTATGGCTGTTGCAAGCTTATCAAGCTCCACCATATCACCCATAGTAAAGAGCACAGCTTCTATCACGGCCGCATCATCTATAGGCATCTTCAAGCTCCTTTCTGATGTCTACACCACTTTCATTGTTCAATTCTATCTCTATATCATCAAACAGGTTGTTCTGAACCACACTGACAACACCGGTCTTCATAAGTTCAAGTATGATAAGAAATGTTACGACAACCTGCATCTTCGTTCCCGCACTTCCAAGAAGCTTCCTAAAGCTAGTCTTCTTACCTGCCGTAAGTCTTGCCATAACCACCTTAGTCTGCGCCTCGATATTGACCTCTTCCTTCTCGATCTTACCGAACTTGCTCCTGACCGGATCTATTCGCTCCTCGCTTCTTTTAAGAACTTCAGAAAGTATATCGTTGAGCTTGCCAAGAGTCACACCGCTAAGCAGTGCATCCACATCGACCGGCGCCTTATAAGCAGCCACCTCATCAGGAATAGTAGGCTTCTTATATAGAGCCTTAGCAGCATCAAACTGTCTGTCTCTAAGCTCACCCGCAGCATACTTACACATCTTATATTCAAGAAGTCTTTTTACAAGCTCTTCTCTTGGATCCTTCTCCTCACCGGTATCCTCATCTATCTCCTTAGGAAGGAGCATCTTAGATTTTATCTCGATAAGTGTAGCAGCCATGACTAAGAACTCACTCACAGTATCGAGATCCTCTTTCTCAAGACCCTTAATATAGTCAAGATACTGCCTTGTGATCTCAGCGATCGGAATATCATATATATTTACTTTATTCTTGTCAATCAGATGCAAGAGAAGGTCTAGAGGTCCCTCAAATGCTTCGAGCTTAACTGGTATACTCATATCAGATTCACTTTCACTATCTCAACTCTGTTAAAAAATCTAAAGGGCAGCGTATGTGCGCCAAGTCCCGATGACACTATCATATGAACGCCATCTTTCTCATAATCACCATAATCATAATCAGGGAAAAACTTCAGTTCTGGCGAGATCACGCCGCCAAGTATAGGCAATCTCATAATTCCTCCGTGATAATGCCCTGCAAATACAAGTTCTGCACCCCACTTTACATAAGATGGATAATACTTTGGATTATGGGCAAGAAGAATGTTAAAGCCTTCTTTTCTTTCACCGACTGCAGAAGCAACATCCACAGAATCAGGAGTTCTGACATAATTCTTATCATAATACACAGCATCTATAGTAAGACCTGTTATGTGAACAGGCACGCCATTATATATATAATCCTCGCTGGCATTATCCAGATAGAAAAGCTCTTTAGATTCCTTGATCTTCTCTATCCTCTCCATATGTCTCTCGTGCATATCGCCATACTTATAGTGAGGAAGTCTAAGCCTGTGTTCATGATTTCCGAGAGAATAATAAGTCTTATATCTGGAAGATATCTCTTCAACAAACTCATAACCTCTCGAATTGTCCTTACCATGCCTTGCAGTTATCATATCGCCAGCAAGAAGAACAAACTTAGGATTACAAGCACTAACAGCATCCATGATAGCCTTAACATCTACATTGTAGTCATTGTTATGAAAATCAGATATGACTACAAAAGACAGGCCTCTTAAGTCAGCATGCTCATCGCTCACTTTTATGTTGTAATTTACAGTTTTTACGCGTTTATGTCTCATAACAATTTATTATACATCATTTTTTATTAAGAATCAATTGATTATACGAGAAATATCAACTATAATGGAGATAACAGAGATTCCAACCAAAGAGGAGGTAACTGTATGCTGGCTAAGATTAAGCATTCTTTAACTAAAGCTGCTGAAGAATTCTCACATGACAAGATTCGACTCTATGCGGCACAGTCTGCCTTTTTCATCATAACATCGATCTTCCCTTTTTTAGTTATAGTACTCAGCATCATAAGCATAACAGATTACTTCTCAGAACAGATGCTTGTCTCTATCATCAACGATACCATGCCAAAGCGTATCGCCAGCATGCTTACAGACTATATCTATGATTTTTATTCAACTCAGAACATAACCATATTCGTCATCAATATCATAAGCGGATTATGGATATCAAGCATAGCTTTCCAGAGTTTTAAGGAAGGCTTCGATCACATCAACAAGATACCACCTAAGCACAACTTTCTTATCAACAGACTTATAGGAGGAATCTTCTCGATCATCTTCACCATCACGATCATTCTGATGCTTGTGTTGTATATATTCGGAAGCAGACTTGCTGACTTTCTGCAAAGTTCATTCCCTTGGAGCTCGTCTATCATAAGAACTCTTTTTAACAACCGAAACATCATATTCTTCCTTGCATTCTCGCTTTTCTTTGCTGTATTCTTCAGAATCATGCAAGGAAAAAAAGGATCTATCGTGAGGGAATTGCCAGGTGCTTTCCTGTCCTCTCTCGGATTGATCCTGTTCTCAGCCATATATTCAAAATCCGTAGATTATTCTATGAACTTCTCCATAATCTACGGAAGCATCACCAACATAGCTTTCGCTATGCTCTGGTTATACTTTAGCATATATATCATATACCTCGGAGCTGAATTCAACAAGCTCCTTAGGTACTTATTCTCACAACGTAAAAAATCCCAAAATGCCGTTTCTTACGATTCTGACGCCTAGCGAAAGCCAGGTGGGTGACCTGATACATACTGCAATCTTCCACTGGCATGTCCTATTGGACAAGGAGGCCTGACATAGGTATGTATACCGGAATCCCTTTAGAATAGTGTAGGATCAAAATATGTAAGACTATCGAACACTCCAGGATTTTTCTTGTTACATTAAGTATAGCAATTTTTTCTTACGATGTCAAGATTTTTAGACTTTTCTTACAGCAACTCTTCTACTTTTTTTCTTACTAAAGCCATATCTACAGTTGGTTCGAATCTCTCAACAACATTGCCTTCGCGGTCTATCAAAAACTTCGTAAAGTTCCACTTGATATAAGCTTTATCACCATACTTTTTATTATTCAGAGCAGTGAACTTCTCCAATGCAGCGTTCTTAATTCCCTTACCAAATCCCGCAAAAGGCTTAGCAGAAGCCATATATGCAAAAAGTGGCTCAGCACCTTCACCATTAACTTCTACTTTAGCAAACTGTGGAAACTCTGTTCCAAACTTCATAGTACAGAAACTGTGTATCTCATCAGCATCCCCAGGTGCCTGATTAGCAAACTGATTGCAAGGAAAATCAAGTATCTCAAAGCCCTTCTCACGAAGATCGCGATACATCGCCTCTAATGGATCGTAGTGTGGTGTAAAACCACAACCTGTAGCTGTATTAACTATCAACAGAACTTTCCCCTTATAATCAGCAAGACTCACATCCTGTCCCTGTCTATCCTTCACTGTAAAATCATATATTGAACTCATATCCAAACCTCCTGTTTTTAATCATCTAACAATTCATAAAGTAACTTGTATAACTGCACGGATTTTTCCTCTGACAAACTTGAAGTTGTTTATTTATAGAACCATCAACAATGTTCCGGCCCCGATCAGGATGCATCCAATCATCGACTTTGCAGTAAACTCTTCATGAAGGAAAACAAATGCCAACACCAGAGTGATAACTACGGACAGTTTATCTATCGGCACTACTTTGGAAGCATCTCCCATCTGCAATGCCTTGTAATAGCATAGCCATGAAGCTCCCGTTGCCAGCCCGGACAGGATCAGGAAAATCCAGCTTTTCTGACTGATTGCTCTGATACCGCCTTGCTGATGCGTAATAAATACCAT
>DOVJ01000235.1 GCA_003520145.1 Eubacterium sp. | reverse complement strand
CATGCCTCCGTACACCTCAGCAACTCTCGGAGTCTGATTACCGGCCCAAGGTATGTTAGCGACGCCCTTCGTAACAACAGCACCAAGTCTGTTAAGATCCACAAGATCTGCATATTCCATGCCGGAGCCAAATGTTCCCGATGCCGGCATGACAGGATTCTTAAAAGAAACACCTGCAATCTCTACACTTGTATTCATAAAAATCCCCTTCCTATATCTCGATATCCTTTATGTTGAAAACAGGTCCATCCTTGCACACACGCTTGTTCTTAACCTGAGAGTGATCATCTATATCAGCAGACTTGCATACACATGCAAGACAAGCTCCTACTCCGCAGGCCATACGCTCCTCTAAGGACACGTAAGCTTCTATATTCTTCTCCTGCGCATAAGCCCTGATTGCTCTTAACATAGGTGTTGGTCCGCAGGCAAATATGATATCGCCTTCTATGTTCTTCTCTCTTACAGCATCAAGAACATTGCCACGAGTGCCTGCGCTTCCATCCTCAGTTGCAACATATAGCATATCTGCAGCATCAGTGAATTCCTTATCAAGGAAAAGCTCATCCCTGTAACCAAGTACAGCGGTCACCTCACAACCAAGTCTCTTAGAAAGCTCAAGCATAGGAGGGATGCCTATACCACCGCCAAAAAGTATAGCCTTGCGATCCTTTGATACTGAATCAACATCATATCCGTTACCAAGAGGGCCCAACATAGTTATAGTGTCTCCTGCCTTGTATGTAGAAAACTCCTTGGTTCCTGCACCGACAGCCCTATATACAAGCCTTACTCTATCCCCTGCTACCTCACATATACTTATAGGTCTAGGAAGAAGGTTAGACTTGCTCTTAGTATAGACATTGACAAACTGTCCAGGTCTTGATTCCTTAGCTATATCAGCACTCTCAAAGACGAGACTGTATATATCCTTAGCGATCATCTCCTGACTTATAACCAGACATTCGAGTTTACTATTCATCATCTAGCCTCCAAAGCACTGTTGATATCTTCTCTCATATCTATAACTGCAGCCCTTGCAGCATCAGCAAAGCCCTCAGCACCGTAAGATGCGTACTTCTCCTGCTTATATGCAGCTATGATACCTCTTGAACTGTTAACTATAGCTCCGAGTCCATCTTCGTTGAAGAAGTGAACAAGATCAGCACCCTTGCCGCCCTGTGCACCATATCCCGGAACAAGTATATATGTCTTAGGCATGATCTTTCTAAGAACCTTACCCTGCTCAGGATATGTAGCTCCAACAACAGCACCTACATAGCTGTAATCATCGCCCATGCATGTCTCTCCCCATTCATTGACCTTCTCGCCTACATACTCATACAGAGGTCTGCCATCCACGATTCTGTCCTGGAACTCACCACTAGAAGGATTAGAAGTCTTAACAAGCACGAATATACCTGTGTTATTCTCGCGTGCAACATCTATAAAAGGCTTGATGCCATCCACACCAAGATAAGGATTAACAGTTGCGAAATCCTCACCAAAAGGAGTACATACAGTGTTACCTATCTTAATCTTGCCGATATGCGCAGTTGCATAAGCCGCAGATGTAGAACCGATATCGCCTCTTTTTACATCACCTATTACAACAAGTCCCTTCTTCTTACAGTACTCAACAGTATCAGCATAAGCCTTAAGTCCAGGAATACCAAACTGCTCATACATAGCTATCTGTGGCTTAACAGCAGGCACAAGATCATATATAGCATCTACTATTCCCTTATTGTATTCATACACAGCACTAGCAGCAGCTTCAAGAGTCTCCCCCTGTTCCTTGATAGCCTTCTCAAGAAGCTGAGCCGGCATATAGTTAAGCATAGGATCGAGTCCTACTACGATTGGTGCCTTAGTTTCCTTGATTTTCTTAATAAGTGTGTTGATCATAATTCCTCCAGTTATTTTTTAAGATTGATATTGCCATCAACAAATACATACGATACATCGCCCTTAACCTGTGCGCCATGATAAGGTGTTATCTTCGAGAACGTAAACTGATTAAGCGATTCCGCGCTGACAGTCCTTGTTATGTCAGCAAGTAAGAATGTTGCTTTCGCTCCCTTCTCAAGCTTATACTCTGGAAGTCCTAATATCCTTCTAGGATTATCCGAAAGCTTCTTCACAAGCTCTGACAGTGTAAGCTTCTTCTTCTCCACAAGATATGTATAACAAAGCGCCAGGGCAGTCTCGAATCCCGCTACACCTGCGCAGGCAGTCTTGATCGAGCAAAGCTTCTCACTAGGGTGATTCGGCGTATGGTCACAGCTTATGTGATCTATTGTGCCATCCTTAAGTCCTTCTATAAGCGCTTTTATATCGGACATATCCCTAAGAGGCGGATTAAAGCTATATATGCCGAGATCCTCCACTATATCGCCATCCGACATGAGAAGATTGTTGATTGACACATCACATGTTATATATGCGCCCTTATCCTTATAGAATCTTATTATCTCAACACTCTCCTTGGTTGATATGTTCATGATATGGATTCTCGCGCCAGTCTCAAGCGCCATGATACAATCCCTTGAGACAAGAAGATTCTCGGCAAGCCTCGATACGGGAAGAAGCCCTAACTTCTTAGCACTCTCAGATTCATTGATAAGGCCCATGCCTCTTATATTCATATCCTCGCAATATACAAAAAGCGGAATATCTACATCTCTTGCGCTTAGCATAGCCTTGCGGGCAAGATTGGCATTCGCTATACTTCTCTTACCATCACAACAGCACATAATTCCCTTTTCTTTTATCTCTCGCAGATTAGTTATATACTCGCCACCAAGACCCATAGTTATGGAAACAGCAGGACATATCTCAACAGCCGAATCTCTCATAGCCTTCATCATAAATGAATCGACCATCTCTACGCTGTCTATAACAGGAAGAGTTTCAGGCATAGCGACAACTGTTGTATAACCACCATGAAGCGCAGCATAAGTGGCACTCTTTATAGTTTCCTTATACTCATAACCCGGTTCCCTAAGATAAGCATGCAGCTCACACAAGCCTGGCATGGCTATCATACCCTTAGCATCTATGATTTCAGCCTCAACCTCTATCTTATCAGATATATCAGCTATGACACCGTCTTCTACAAGTATATCAGCATACCATAGCTTGTCTTCCTTAGGTATACCCACTCCCTTTATCAGATATCTCATGAATTCTCCTCCTCTTTTCTATGCTTTCTCCTTATGATATACACATAAGCTATGATATATGCTGTCACACAACCGGCAGTATTGAGTATGATATCATCTATATCAAGACTTCCTGTACTCGTATAGAACTGTGCGCACTCAACAAGTATGCTTATACCGCAACATACACATATACACACGATAGCATTCCTAAAAGGGCTAAAGAAGTATTCAAGATACCACACAAGCGGCATAAATAAGATAAAGTTACCAAGCAAATTGGCAATAACATATAACCTGTTAATAGTTCCATCTCTATATGCATTCAGATATCTGCTGATCTCTGAAAAAGGCTTTGTATTGATCCCATGATATACACCCTCCAGTCGGACATCTCTCAAGAACACATGATCCATGAAGAGAATAACAACAAGGAAAGCTATATATAACACAAATGAGATCGAAATAATCTTCTTACATCTACTCATCTTAAATCCTTTGTATGTAGTTTCAACAATTCTAGTATACATATATTCGCATCGATTTTCAAGCACAAAAAAAGCGCGAGACGGGAATCGAACCCGCGACCCTCTCCTTGGCAAGGAGATGCTCCACCGCTGAGCCACTCGCGCAAATAAACAAGAATTATAGATTGTAAGAGCGCGAGACGGGAATCGAACCCGCGACCCTCTCCTTGGCAAGGAGATGCTCCACCGCTGAGCCACTCGCGCATATCGTTGACAGAAGACGTACCCTTCTTCGTCACACAAGTGATAGTATATCACGATACATAGCCTCTGTCAACACTTTTTTTGAAAAAAACCGATTATTTTTCAATTACATCTGCAGCATCACCATAAGGTGCATACTTCTCATACTTTCCGTACTTGCCATATCCTCCGTAACGACTATATCTACCATACTTGCCATACTTATAATAGCCATAACCCTTCTTGTCAATAGGAACCTTGTTAAGTACTATACCAAGTATCTTGATCTGGTTTCTCTCGAAACTTTCCTTAACGTTGTTGACAATCTTATAACTTGTACTAGCAACTGATGTAACTAATACAACAGAATCGCACTTTCTTGCTATGATAAGCGCATCTACAACGGCTTCCATAGGAGGTGTATCGATTATGACATAATCATATACGTTGCGAAGCTGCTTTATAAGTGTCTCAAAGTACTTATTACCAAGGAGCTCGGCAGGATTCGGAGGAACAGGACCCGCAAATACCACATGAAGAGAAGAATTCTCTACTCCATATATAACTTCATCAAAGGTTGACATACCTGAAAGAAAATGTGACAAGCCCTTATAGTCTCTTGCAAGCTTATAACGACCAACAATAACAGACTTTCTAAGGTCGGCATCTATAAAGAGAACCTTCTTACCATCCTGAGCCATCGAAAGTGCAAAGTTAAGCGCAACAGTCGACTTACCCTCGTTAGGATAACAGCTCGAAAAAGCAATAACCTTATTCTCTGAACCTGAGAAAAGAACGTTAGTTCTCAGTTCCTTCATCGCCTCGTCACTTCTATAATCACCACTGGCACTATTTTCTATCTTTACTCTTATCACGACGCTCGCTCACTTTCTTTCTAGCTCTAGTTTCAATAGAATCATCCATCTTATCTGTATATGGAATAGCTGCAAGAACAGGTAAACCGATATACTTCTCAACATCTTCTTTATCCTTGATCGTATCATCGAAGATAAACATAAGCACGATAACAGCTATCGGAACGATCATACCAAGGATAACGCCTATAGCTACATTACGTACAACTCTTGGAGAAGATGGTGAAGTAGCAACTTCAGCTTCATCGATAACGCTAACCTTCTTGGTATTCATCTTCTCATAGATAAACTGACCTGAATACTTAGCTATAGCATCTGCTATCTTCTTAGCAGTTATAGGATTCTCATCAGTAGCTGTAATCTTAAGAATTCGCGAATTGTTCGGTGTCGAAACGGCAACCCTCTTGCTTAACTGACTTGCTGACATATTAAGATCAAGTTCATCTATAACAGCTCTTAATACACTCTTAGACTTAACAATCTCCATGTAGTCGTTGATAAGCATGGTAGCAACCTGCACATCACCTACGGATACATTGCCATTATTGTTGTTGTTCTCATTACTCTGAACTGTCATACTAGTAGTCGACGAGTACATTGGCGTCATAAAGAACTTAGTTATGAGGAATGTCAATGCTCCGCAGAATATCATCGATATGATGATTATCAAAACATTCTCCCAGAGAAGCCCCAGTATAACCCTAAGGTCGATCTCTATCTCTTTATCCTTCTCGTTCATAAAAAAATAATTCTCCTGTCTGTTATTCTATCTCTTCGTTATTGATAATATGCATCGCGTTGTCATGCATAATAAGATTAGCATATTCTTCGCCGCACTTCTTAACCACATAATTATAGCAATTCTTCATAAGTGGCGCTCTGCCGATATCTCTGTGAGCATCAGTACCTATAAAATCCACATAGCCTCTCTTAAGAAGTTTCTTGCAGAAGTACTTCATACGAAGTCCGGCTTCGCCAACAACATCGTCCGAATTCAACTGTATGAGGATACCCATATCCCTAAGATCACGAACTCTGTCTGCATGTCCGAAGATTGCCTCAAACCGCTCCACATGAGCAAATATAGGAACGAGTTCCATATCAAGTATGTCCATAAGTCCGCTTCTTATAGTATCATATTCAGCGTCAAAATCGAATTCCACAAGAACATATCTGCTCTGGACCATAGTCGGGATCCTGCCTTCTTCTATGAGCTTAGGAACATCATATTCGAAAAATACCTCACAGCCCATATAAAGCTGAACATCCAGATTCTGCTCCATAACCGCTCTTCTTAACATAGAATAGCGTTCCTGCCACACACCAAGATCATGAGTTCCCTTATGAGGATGATAATGCGGTGTCATAATAAGCGTATGTATGCCCTCCGATATCGCGCACTTAACCATGGCAAGCGACATCTCAAGGCTCTTAGAGCCGTCATCGACAGCGGGAAGTATATGATTGTGCATATCTATAAGATCCATACAAGCCTCCGTATTCTGTATAACAACTTAACCTTATATATTATAGCACACACAATCATATAATTCAAGCATAATTCCATCATCTCAAAACAGACTCTATCTTCGCACGGCATCCATCTATAGCTTCCTGGTTAGGAATCATAACATACAGACTCCAGCCTGGCATAGAATAGCACTCTCTGTAAGTACCATATCCCGTTACTGCCTGCGATGTTATATTCCATGAAGCAGGATTGTCTATCTGCATACGCGCTATACTCGTTATATCGTCCATAGTAAGATTCGTCTGTATCGCATTTGACATAGTCGACACAAGCTGCGCATAGTTTGTTATGATTGCTGGTGAAAGTATCTTATTCAGAATAGCTTCTATAAGAGCCATCTGATTTCGTCCTCTTTGATTATCACCATCGCCAAAAGAATAACGCTCTCTTGCAAATGAAAGTGCTCTTGAGCCTGTTGCGATATGATTCATACCCTTTTTAAAGCTTAAGAAATCATATGGCGAATAGACATCAACACCGCCTATAGCATCAACAAGCATGATGAAAGACGTAAAATTAAGCCTTATATAATAGTCTATATCCACGTTATATACATTCTGTATAGTTGCAACGCTCGACCACACTCCGTATATACCTGCATGTGTGAGCTTATCTCTCATACCAGAGTATGTTACGCCAGGAATCGGAACATAATAGTCTCTAGGAGTGTTAGTAAGAAGTATCGTCTTAGTGACAGGATTAACTGTCATGAGTATGTTTACATCATGTCTTCCACGTCCTGCCAAAGAGCCATACGCATCGTTACCCGCAATAAGTATGTTAAAGCTTCTGTTAGTAATTGGTCCCTTAGAAGAGTTATCCTTCGTATTATCTCCGCCTATGTAGCCTCCGCCCGCAGGTGCATTCGGATCACGTGAAGGGTCATACACATACTTGGATTCCCTGTCTAGATCATCGTTGAACGTCTCTACCTCAGCAGGCTTGGTAGCCTCTGTACTATCAGAAGTTGCAGGTTCTGTAGAAGCCGTGGTCTTCTTTTCAAGAACAGGTATCTCGCTCGCAACAAGTACCTTAACCTTGTACTCTTTTATAACGCTTACTTTATCTGCATAATCAGGAAGCGCACCATTAATAATATCAGCGAATGACTTATTATAGACTATCGCGTCCACTTCCTTGTTAAGAAGTGCATCTACCTGATAAGATACGGCATCATACATAACATAGGTGATATTAGTTCGGGACAAATCTTTCTCGATATCTTTCTTCACCTGCTTCAAAGCTTCTTCGTTGTTGAGCTTATCGCACATAGCTATGCTCTTATCGCGAAGCTGTGACACTTCACTTATCTTACTTTCCTTCAAAACAACAACAATATACTCATCTTCATCATATACAGGTGCAGTTATCTTATTCAGAAGCTTATAGGTATGATACTCATAGAAGCAAGCGGCTATCAAAAGAGCTATCATGATTACCGAGAACACTTTACCGAGCACATGAAGCTTTCTTCTAAACTGCAAAACAGTATTGATCACAAGTGATAATACCAAAAATGTTACGAAGATCGTAAGGTATCTCTTAGGAAGTATGTTCAGCTTAAGAACAAACACCAGTGACACAATAGTCGCAATAAGCTGCAACAGAATAAGACACAAACCCGCATAGGGAAGTCTCTGTTTTTTCTTAGCATCACTCATATAACGCCTCTTTAATTATTGCCTGTAAGATTCTCAGGATAAAGACCTGCCTTGATAAGCTTATCAAGAGATTCTACAACTACCGGCTTATCCTCTTTGTAGGTTACGCCAAACCATTTGTCATCAGTTTCAAGAACCTTAACTGAGGCTCTGCCCGACTTAATAAGAGCATCTACAACCTTAGGAAGAAGGTACTCGCTCTTTACATCCTCGCATGATACGGAAAGGAATTCATCAAAGCCTCTCTCAAGCTCAGCAAGGAAATTAGAATCAAAGCCCCACATATTCATAGATACATATGAATCCAAAGCGACATCTCCAGTTTCAGAAGAAGCAACATCACCGTTCTTGATAAGACCTGAAGTCTCAGTCACAGTAACAAGGTTCATATCATCATCAACCTTACATACGCCTCTTGTAACAGTACCGTTATCGCTAAGAGTGTTGCCAAGTATGAAACCAGCCATACAGAAATCAAATTCCTTACCACTCTTCTTACCAGATACAAGATAATCATGGATGAGTCTGAAAGCCTTCTTGCCATAATAATCATCAGCGTTGATAACAAGGAAAGGATTGTCTATAACGCCCTTGCAGGCAAGAACAGCCTGACCTGTACCCCATGGCTTCTTTCTGTCAGCAGGCACACTGTACTTTGAAGGGATATCTTCAAGCTTCTGGAATACATACTTGACAGCCACCTTCTTCTCAAGTCTGTTTCCGATAGTTTCCTTAAGTATATCTAAAAGATCAGGTCTTGTTACAATAACGACCTCGTCAAATCCCGCTTCAATTGCGTCATGTATAGAATAATCCATGATGATCTCACCATGTGGACCCATAGGCTCCAACTGCTTAATACCGCCGCCAAATCTACTGCCCATACCGGCAGCCATAATTACTAATGATGTTTTCAAGATAATTCCTCCTTATTCAAGTCTCGCACCGCGAGACTTGCGCACCGGATTC
>DOVJ01000153.1:862-6942 GCA_003520145.1 Eubacterium sp. | reverse complement strand
AAGAAGTTCGGACTTCCTATAGTCGTTGCTCTCAACGCATTTGAGTCTGATACTCAGGATGAGATGGACTTTGTGAAGAATCACTGTGAGGAGCTTGATTGCGAATTCGCTATGGCCAATGTATGGGCTAAGGGCGGCGAAGGCGGCGAGGAGCTTGCTAAGAAGCTTCTCTACACTCTTGAGAACAAGGAAAGTCACTACAAGCCAATATATCCTGATGAGATGAACTTGGCTGACAAGATAAGAACCATAGCAACAGAGATCTATGGTGCTGCAGGTGTTACATATTCGCCTGAAGCTGCCAGGATGATACTTAAGTATGAGAAGATGGGCTATAAGAACATGCCTGTATGTATGGCGAAGAATCAGTTCTCTCTCTCGGACGATCCTCTTTTGCTTGGAAGACCTAAGAACTTCACGATCAATGTACGTGAGGTTATAGTAAATGCTGGTGCCGGCTTTATAGTTGCGCTGACAGGTACTGTTTTAACTATGCCGGGACTTCCTAAGACTCCTGCAGCAGAGCGCATAGATGTGGATGAGAATGGAAAGATAACAGGATTATTCTAGTGGGTGGATAAGTGTTTGCGAGCGTTATAGTAGACAGTAATTATTCAAAATTAGACAAAACATTTACATATATCGTGCCGACTGAACTCGAAGAGTTGATAAGGGTCGGCATGACGGTTTTGGTTCCCTTCGGAAAGGGTAACAGACCGATGAAGGCTTATGTGATGGAGATTATGTATGACATACCGGAATCGACTTTAGATGACGGTATGTCATTTGCGTACAAAGAAATAACAGGAATCTACAAGGATAAGCTCAAGATAGAGGATAAGCTGATTGCTTTGGCTGGCTTCATCAAGCATAACTTCGGTGGAACTATGGCGGCTGCGCTCAAGATAGTTATGCCTGTCAGGGACAAGGTAAGAGAAGTTACGCGCCACTACATATACAGAAGTGCTGATGTTTCGGCTATAAAGAATATCATCGCCAATACTTCTGCCGCACATAAGAATGTGCTTGCTCTTCTTAAGCGGCTTGTGGATGAAGAGGTTATAAGCTTTACTAATTATGCTGATACCGGTGTGTCGAAGACAACTCTTGAAAAGCTTGTAAAAGAAGGAATCATAAGGATTGATGATAAGAGAGAGTATAGAGAAGTCTGTGATAGCAGTGATGAAGAGACGCTTGTATCCTTAAATGCTGAACAGAAGGCTGTATACGACGATTTTGTTTCTAAGTATGACATGGGTGTAAGGGATACTTCTCTTATATACGGTATCACAGGAAGCGGCAAGACTGAAGTATATATATATATGGCTTCTCATGTTGTAAGTTTGGGCCGGAAGGTTATCATACTTATACCGGAAATAGCTCTTACCAAGCAGACTGTTGAGCGCTTCAGAAGACGGTTTGGCGAGCGGGTTGCAATACTTAATTCAAAGCTTAATCAAGGTGAAAAGTATGACCAGATGTCTAAGATACATGATGATGAGGTGGATGTGGTCATAGGTCCGAGATCAGCTCTTTTTGTGCCATTTGCAGATGTGGGACTGATAATAATAGACGAAGAGCATGAGAGCTCCTACAGAAGCGAGCAGGCTCCGAGATATGATACAAGAGAGGTTGCGAGGGAATTCGCAAGGCTTCATGATGCTTCGCTTGTGCTCGGTTCTGCGACACCGTCACTTATATCCTATAAGAGAGCTATGGAGCATGAATATGCTTATTATGAACTGAAAAACAGAGCTATAGAAGGGGCAACTTTGCCTGATGTCAGTATAGTAGACTTAAGAGCAGAGCTTTCAAGCGGAAACCTAAACATAATATCGCGTGAACTGGATTTTAAGATAAGAGACAGGCTTTCTAAACATGAGCAGATTATGCTTTTTATCAACAGACGCGGGGTTGCAGGTTTCATATCTTGCAGACAGTGTGGTTTTGTCATAAAGTGTCCTCACTGCGATGTGTCTATGAGGCTTCATAACGACGGAAAGCTTCACTGTCACTATTGCATGCATACTACCGAGATGGTTAAGACGTGTCCTGAGTGTGGTTCGAAGTATATCGGTACTTTTAAGGCAGGAACACAGAGGCTTGAAGAGGTTGTTCGTAAGATGTATCCTGAAGCTCGCGTTCTTCGCATGGATTCTGATACTGTTTCCAAAAAGGGTGAATATGAAGGACTTTTAGAAACATTTAGAAAGAAGGAAGCTGATATACTCATAGGCACTCAGATGATCATCAAGGGGCACGATTTTCCTGACGTTACGCTTGTGGGCATAATGGCTGCGGATATGTCTTTATATGTGGATGATTATTCGGCGGCAGAGACTACTTATCAGATCGTTGCCCAGGCTTCCGGCAGGGCAGGCCGTTCGGCGAAGAAGGGTGAGGTCGTACTTCAGACTTATTCGCCTGATCACTATTGCATACAGGCTGCCGCACACCAGGATTACAGAGCTTTCTATGACACTGAATATGCTTTTAGAAAGAACTTTGGCTATCCACCTTTTTCAAATATGCTTGCAATACGTGTGATGAGCAAGGATGAGGAGGAACTTGTAAAGTGCTCTAAGTCTTTGGCTTTGCTTTTTGTTATGAATGCAGATGGTGAAGAGGTGCTTGGACCGCAACAGGCCAATATATATAAGTTGAATGATTATTACAGGCATATGATATATGTTAAATCGCCTTATTATGAGAATCTTGTGGCGGTTAAGGACATAGTTGAGAATGAAGTGACAGATAATCCTGATTACAGGAAAGTGCTTGTGGGATTTGAATTTACGAGATGATACTTTATTATTGGCGATTAATGTGCTATAATTAAAATGTTGTATACTACGTTTATCTCAGTCGGGGTCCAACCTCCGACTGAGATAATCGCTCCGCGAGAATGCGCACGGATTCGGAAAGGAAATTTGTCTGCTTGCGCAGACCGAATCCGGCGCGCAAGTCTCGCGGTGCGAGACTTGAATTTTGAGAAAGAGGAAAGATTATGGCTATAAGAAAGATAAGAGAAGAAGGTGATCCAATACTTAGAAAGACTTCTAAGGTTGTGAAGGTTTTTGATGATAAGCTTGGTGTGATAATCGAGGATATGTTTGATACTATGTATGATGCTAATGGCGTAGGCTTAGCTGCAGTACAGGTCGGCATACTCAAGAGGATAGTTGTCATGGATATAGGCGAGGGCGGTATAGTTCTTGTTAATCCTGAGATCATAGAGACATCGGGAGAACAGTGCGGCTATGAAGGCTGTCTTAGTGTTCCTGGAAAGAGCGGAGTGGTTACAAGACCTGATCATGTTATCGTCAGAGCCGCTGATGAGAATGGTAACATAAGAGAGATAGAAGGTACAGAGCTTCTTGCAAGATGTATATGCCACGAGTGTGATCATCTCGATGGAAAGCTCTATGTAGACCTTGTTGAAGGTGATCTTATAGATAATTCCGAACTCTATGGTGATGAAGAGGAAGGTGAATAGTATTGAATATAGTTTTTATGGGTACACCTGATTTTGCGGCTGTATCTCTTAAAAAACTCATAAAGGATGGAAGACATAACATAACAGGTGTCATAACACAGCCGGATAAGCCAAGAGGAAGAAAGAGCGAGCTTGTTATGCCTGAAGTTAAGAAGCTAGCGCTAGAGCATGGGTTATCAGTATATCAGCCTGTTAAGGTTCGCAATGCTGAATTCGTAGAACTTATAAAGGGGCTTGATCCTGACTTAATAGTGGTAGTTGCCTATGGAAGAATCCTCATAAAGGAGGTTCTTGATATACCGAGATTCGGATGTATTAACGTTCATGCATCGCTTTTGCCGCAGCTTCGTGGCTGCGCTCCTATACAGTGGGCTATATACAATGGCGATAAGACAACAGGTGTTACAATCCAGCGTATGAATGAAGGCGTGGATACAGGTGATATCTTAAGTGTAAATACTCTTGATATAGACTATAACGATACTGGTGAAAGCCTGTTTGATAAGCTTGCAGTGCTCGGCGCGGATACACTTATTGAAACTATAGGTTCTATAGAGGATGGTACTGTAAAGCCTGTTTCTCAGGATGAAGAGAAGGCCACTTACGCTCCTATGATAAGTAAGGATGACGGACTTATTGATTTTAACAGAAGTGCTGTCATGATACGCAATCAGGTGAGAGCTTTTAATCCATGGCCGAGTGCATTTACACATCTGAATGGAAAGATGTTAAAGGTCTGGGAATGTGATATAATAGAGGATGATGATATGGATTCACAGATAGGTGAACTTATCATGCGTGAGGACGGAGTATATGTGAAGACTGGTGACGGAGTACTTCGTATCACGAGATTGCAACTTGAAGGAAAGAAGAGCATGAGTGCTCAGGAATTTGTGAGAGGTTACAGATAATTATGGATTTGAGTATATTTGGATCATATTGGATTATAATACTTGCAGCACTTGCATGCATGCTTGTCAGCTGGTGTCTTAAGCTTACTTATTCGAAGTACAGTAAGGTACTTAATTCTTCGATGACTTCGGGGAAAGATATGGCGGAGATGATATTGCGTTATAACGGTATCACAGATGTATCTATCCAGAACATAAGTGGAGATCTGACGGATCATTTTGATCCTCGTAATAAGACTGTAGGCTTATCTTCTGAGGTTTACGCAGGCTATTCCATAGCATCTGTTGCTATAGCTGCACACGAGTGCGGACATGTTATGCAGCATGAAAAAGGCTATGCTCCTCTTGCTTTCAGAAGCATGCTTCTTCCTGTTGCCAATATCGGATCCAAGCTTTCTATGCCGCTTATCTTCCTGGGATTGTTAGTTAATACTGGAATATCAGATACACTTATACAGTTTGGCTTGATTGCATTTGGCTTAGCTGTTTTGTTCCAGGTAGTTACACTTCCTGTTGAATTCGACGCATCTGCAAGAGCCTTGAAGTCTTTAAGAAGCATGAATGTTTTATCCGCATCAGAGATGCCGGGAGCAAGATCGGTTCTTACTGCTGCTGCTATGACTTATGTGGCATCTACAGCTTATGCACTCCTCAATCTTCTTAGACTTATAGCTATATTCGGAGGAGGTAGAAGGCGTGATTAAATCGGTTAATCTAAGAGCCATAGTGCTTGATATACTTATGGAAGTTAACGAGAATGGCGCTTTCAGTCATCATGCCATAAGTGATGCTCTTAAGAAGTATCAGTACCTTGAAAAGAAGGATAGGGCTTTTATAACAAGACTTGCTAATGGAACTATCGAGAGACAGATCACTCTTGATTATGTGATCGATGAATATTCGCAGGTTGCTGTTAAGCGTATGAAGAGTGTCATCCGTAACGTTCTTCGCATGGCTGTTTATCAGATCATGTATATGGACGGTGTTCCGAATTCTGCGGCATGTGATGAGGCTGTCAAGCTCACGAACAGAAGAGGATTTTTCAATCTTTCAGGCTTTGTTAATGGTGTTTTGAGAACTGTGGTGCGTTCATATAAGGATATTAATTATCCTGATAAGGAGCGCACGCCTTCGAGATATCTGTCTATCTATTATTCTGTTCCTGAGTGGATCGTTAAGAAGTGGCTTGCGGTCTATGATTTTGACAGAGTCGAAAGTATGCTCATAGCATTCTTAGAGAAGGATGATACAACTATAAGGGTGAATACCTGTAAGACAGATGTTAAGACTCTTAAGGAGAAGCTTGAAAGTCAGGGCATCACAGTTGAAGATGCACCTTATGTTGATGAGGCTTTGAGAATATCAGGTTTTAATTATCTTGATTCTATGGCAGAATTCAGGGATGGATTATTCACCATACAGGATGTGAGTTCTATGCTTGTTGGTAAGGTCGCTGGTGTTAAGAGCGGTGATTATGTTATAGATGTGTGCGCTGCTCCTGGTGGCAAGTCCCTTCATGTGGCCGAACTTCTCAAGGGAACGGGCTATGTTGAGGCGAGAGACCTGTCCGAAAACAAGGTTGAACTTATAAGAGATAATATAGAACGTATGGGCTTTGTGAATATAGCTGCAAGAACCAAGGATGCACTTGTATTTGATGAGCTTTCTGAGGA
>DOVJ01000153.1:0-746 GCA_003520145.1 Eubacterium sp. | reverse complement strand
AATAAGTCCGACCTTAAGTATAAGATGTCAGCTACAGCTATTACAGAGCTCGAAGAGCTTCAGCGAAATATACTGGCTGTCGTTAATCGCTATGTTAAGCTTGGTGGTGTGCTGATTTACAGTACCTGCACTATTAATCCAGGAGAGAATATAGACAATGTAAGATGGTTTGCCAAGACATTTAACTTTGAACTAGAGAGTATATCTGAGTATCTTCCAGAGGCCTTAAGAAGCGAAACAACGGATGAAGGATATATTCAGCTCTTGCCATCGGTACATGACTGTGATGGTTTCTTTGTAGCAAGACTTAAGCGGGTAAAGTGATGGATGAGAAGAAGGATATCAAATCATATACCAGAGAAGAACTTGTAGAGGAAGTTAAGCTTCTTGGCGGCAAGGCATATGTGGCAGCGCAGGTTTTTGACTGGCTTCATAAGAAGAGAGTATATGATTTTGAAAGTATGACGAATCTGTCTAAGGCTTTGAGAGAAAAGCTTGAGGATGGTTACTATATCGCTGATAACAGGATTGTTAAGTGTCTTGTGTCTGAGATAGACGGTACTAGAAAGTATCTGTTTGCTCTTAGGGACGGCAATATCATAGAGAGTGTTCTCATGCGCTACAGTTACGGCAATTCTGTATGTGTAAGCTCTCAGGTAGGATGCCGTATGGGTTGTAGATTCTGTGCATCAACTCTTGATGGATTAACGAGGAATCTTACCGCGTCCGAGATACTTGATCAGATA
>DOVJ01000242.1 GCA_003520145.1 Eubacterium sp. | reverse complement strand
TTATCTGTTCTAAGCCGATAGGGTTGGCTTATGTATCGAAGCGTGGCTCAGTTTGGTACAGCGCTGCGTTCGGGACGCAGAGGTCGTGGGTTCGAATCCCGTCGCTTCGATTTTTTGTTGGGAGGGTAATATGGGTGTTAAAGATTGGGCTAAGGAGAATCAGCCTTATTACAAATGTCTTGAACATGGTCAGGAGACTTTGACAGATGCAGAGCTTCTGGCGGTGCTTTTAAAGTATGGTGCTAAAGGGAAGTCTTGTGTCGAGCTGGCCGATGAGGTTATGGCTGTCTGCGGTGACAAGGGTATAGTATCGCTTGGGTGTGCAACGAAGGAAAAGCTTCTATCCATCAAGGGGATGGGAGAGTCTAAAACCGTCACCATGTTATGTATATCTGAGATCGTTAATCGCTATTGCAGGGAGAAGATCAGGTCTGATAAGGTTATGGATGATCCAAGTATCATAGCGAATTATTATATGAACGAATATCGATTCTATGACCAGGAAGTCTTAAGTCTCATATGTCTTGACACGAAGAACAAGCTTATAGCTAAGGTCAATATCTCCAAAGGTGGTCTTAACAGCTCCACATTCTATATTCCTGATATACTTAAAACTGCATTGTCATATTCTGCGGCAGGTGTTGTGCTTATGCATAATCATCCTTCCGGAGACCCACTTCCTTCCAAAGCTGATATATCTGCGACCCTTGATTTTAAGAAGGCCTGCGAGTGCATCAAGATTGCGATGCTTGATCATATTGTGCTTGGAGATAATTGTTATTTTAGTATGAAAGAGGCTCATATATTAGATGGCGAATAATATAATATGTGCCGATATCGGCACCAACAACATGAAGATGTATGCAAACAACAACGGTAAGATGCTCAACGAGAAGAACGTTATTGCCGTTATGAAAAAGAAGGGCATCTTATCCTTTGGAGATGATGCATTTGATATGGTAGGCAAGGCGCCTGAGGATATACAGGTAACATTTCCTGTAAGAGAGGGCGTTATAGCGGATAATGACAACATGGAGACTCTCTTTAGGGAATTCTGTCTCAAGGTTAGCGAGCAGAAGAAACTCGGACCTACAGACTATTATGTGGCGGTTCCTACTCAGATTACAGAGCTTGAAAAGAGAGCTTTTTATGAGCTTGTAATGAATTCCAAGACGAATGCCAAGAAGGTTTATGTAGTTGACAGACCTATAGCGGACGGTATCGGTGCGGGTATAGACGTGACGAACTCTAAGGGCGTTATGATCATCAACATAGGTGCAGATACTACTGAGGTTTCTGTTATATCTCTTGGCGGTATCGTTCTTAGTAAGTGTATCAAGATTGCGGGTAACAGACTTGATGAGAATATAATTAATGCGGTCAAGAAGAATTATAACCTCTACATAGGAGCGAAGACTGCTGAATATCTTAAGATAGAACTTGGTGTTGCGATGCCTTCAGAAGAGAGATTCAGCCCTATATACGGAAGAGATGTTGTATCTGGGCTTCCACTTTCTGTCAATGTATCTTCGAATGTTATATATGCAGCGATAGAAGAGAATATTCACACACTTGTTGATTCGATCAGGGCTATACTTGAGAGAACTCCGCCTGAACTTGCGGCGGATATCATAGATACAGGTATATATCTGTCCGGCGGTTCTTCAAGTATCAGTGGTCTTGCGGAACTTATTGCCATAGAGACAAGCCTTAATGTTAACAGAGTCGTAAGCCCGTCAGAGAGCGTTCTTCGCGGGCTTGTAGATATAATCAAGAATCCTAAGAAGTATGATGGTATCGCAAGGATACCGAGGGAGAAGGTTTATTACTGATGAAGGAAGAAAAGAAAAACAGAATATCTTCCAAGATGCTCATATATATCTTTTCGTTCATATGTCTGATCCTTATAGTGCTGACGTATTATTCTTCTCGGTTTATAGCTCCCATAAGACAGACTCTTGCTTATGTTGTTTCTCCATTGCAAAGTGGTGTTAATGATATGGGGCTTTGGACTTATAACAAATCCGAACAGCTCAAAGATGCAAAGAAGCTTATGGAGGAGAATGAAAAGCTTACTAAGGAAATTGCTGATCTTTCTCAGAGAAATAAGCAATTAGAGCAGGAGAGCTACGAGCTTGCGAGACTACGTGAGCTTCTTAAGCTGAGTGAAAAGTATTCTGATTATGATAAAGTAGGTGCGAGGATAATTGCCAGAGAAAACGACAACTGGTTCAGTCGTTTTACTATAGACAAGGGCTCGGCAGAAGGCATCAAGAAGGATATGAATGTCATCGCCGGAAGTGGTCTTGTCGGTATCGTTATCAGTGTAGATAAGCACACAAGTGTGGTTCGAAGCATAATAGATGATCAGAGTGTTGTAAGTGCTATGGTCATCAGTAACAGCGAGATATGTACGGTGTCTGGTAACCTTAAGACTTATGCGGATGGACTTTTGGAAGTTGATAATTTTAAGAAGGATTCTAAGGTTGAAGTGGGAGATGCCATAGTGACTTCGCATATCAGCAATAAGTACCTTGAAGGTATACTTGTTGGGTATATAAGTGACATTGCTCTTGATTCTTCAGAACTTACACAATCCGGTCACTTGGTGCCTGCTGTTGATTTTAAGAATCTTCAGGAAGTGCTGGTGATAACTAAGTTAAAGGGCGTCGAATGAAAAAGATAATAATTGATTCAATTATGATTATTATGTGCTTTGTGCTGCAGACAACAGTATTGAGATATATAGCTATAGCTGGTATATGTCCGAATCTCATCGTTATATTGCCTGTTTTGTTTGGCTTTCTTGGTGATGAGCGCGAGGGTATATATACAGGCTTTGCGTGCGGAATTGTATTTGACGCTTTCTATGCTGATGTACTGGGTGTCAACGCATTTATATTCATGATGTTTGGTTATGCGGCAGGGCTTCTTGGCAGAATGTTCACCAAAAGTGAGATGATAGTTCCTGTGCTTTTGATAATATGTGCAGATTTTTGTTATGGGATCGTGAATTATGCGATTTATTTTCTGGTGCACAGAAGATTTGATATGGGTTATTATCTTAACAAGATAATCATGCCTGAGCTTGTATATACTGTTTTTATGTCTATTATCATATACAGATTGCTGCTTATCGGGCATAGTGATAAGAAGGCTGTGTCTAAGAAAGAAAGGACGATAAACAAATATGTCATTTGATGACGTGAAGAGTGTCTTAAGAGGTTTTTATAAGGCAAGAGTGTTACATTTTTTTATCGTGCTCCTGCTTCTTTTTTTCATACTCTTCAGAAGGATATTTGTTCTTCAGATCGTTGATGGTGATTCGTATGATACCGACTTCACCGTAAGAACCAAGCAGACTATGACTGTTTCGGGTGCAAAGGGCGATATATATGACCGCAACGGTGTGCTTCTTGCGTACAACGAACTTGTGTATACGGTTGATATATGTGATTCTGGACGATATGAAGACAATGAGGAGAAAAATCAGAAACTTAATAAGATAATATATGATATGTGTCATATAATCACCGGTTACGGTGATAAGGTCAATACTGACCTGATTATAGGAGTAGATGCGCTTGATGAATATGTCTTTGAGTGCGAAGAAGGCGAAAAGATGCGTTTCTTTCGTGATATATTCGGCAGAAAGAGCGTTAATGAGCTGACTGATAAGGAGAAGGCTTATACGGCTGCTGAAACCATAGATTATCTGTGCGAGCGTTTTGAAATCGATGAGAAGCAGTACAGTAAGAAGGATATCATCTACATAATATACTTTCGTAATCTCATGAAGAACAATTCTTATCAGAGGTATCTTAAGTTCAATGTGGCCAATGACGTGTGTGAGCGTACGGTTGCTACCATACTTGAGAATTCTGAAGAATTGACTGGTGTTACTATATCGAGAAATTATGTAAGAAAGTATGTTGATACTAAGTACTTTTCTCATATCATAGGATATACTGGAAGAGTGTCGCAGGATGAACTTTCTGAACTTAAGGAACAGGATGATTCCTATGAAGCCAACGATATAGTTGGTAAGTCTGGTATTGAGAAGGCTATGGAGCTTGATCTTACCGGTGATAAGGGAGTTCAGGAAGTCTATGTCGATAACGTAGGACGTGTCACAGAGATTATCAGTGAGACAAAGCCTACAAAGGGCAACGACATATACCTCAGTATAGATGCTGAACTTACCAAGAAAGTGTATGATGAGATAGAACTTCAGCTGTCGCGTCTTATCCTGAGTAAGATCACACTTGGTGGTGAGGAGAGCAGATATCAGTATAACGCATATGGCGATATAACGGATGTGTTCATACCGATCAACGACGTCTACTTCAGCATCATCGACAACAACATGGTGTCTATAGCTGCATTTGAGACAAGTGATTATGATAATCAGCGCGGTATATACAGGAAGTTTGATGATGTCAGAAGTCAGGTGATAGACAGACTTCGAACCGATCTTAAGGATGGCGATACGCCTCTTAAAGAGCTTCCTAAGGATATGGCTGTATATGAGTATTACATATATCAGTATCTTTTGAATAACAGTATAATAACCAGAAGCAGACTCGATATCAACGATGAGGTTTATAAAAAATGGTTTGACGAGTCCATAAGCCTCAAAGAATTCTTAGTTCATGCAATCTCTTCAAACTGGGTGGATGTTCTTAAGATTACTGACGAGACCTATCAGAGTCTGTATGAAACATATGACAGTCTTCTTGAATACATACTTGAGAAGATTCCGTATGATGAAGGTTTTCAGAAGAAGATATATAAGTACCTGGTTGCTGATCAGGTAGTTACGGGCAGAGAATTATGTATGTGCCTATATGAGCAGGGTGTCCTTAAGGATAATGGCGAGTATGACAGACTTAAGAATTATGGATATAGTGCATATGATTTTATGATCAATAAGATCACTAACCTTGAGATAACACCTGCTATGATGGCTCTGAAGCCTTGTTCAGCTTCGGTTGTTCTTACGCATCCTAAGACTGGTGAGCTTATCGCTTTGGTTTCATATCCAGGCTATGATAACAATATGATGAGCGGTACTGTTGATCCAGAGTACTATAAGAAGCTTCGTAACGACAAGTCGCTACCGCTTATCAACAGAGCAACTCAATCTCTGTGTGCTCCTGGTTCTACTTATAAGATCAATACGAGTATTGCCGGCGTATGTGAGGGAGTACTTGGTATGGATGAAAGTCTGTACTGCGGCGGTATATATAAGACAGTTACGCCTTCTCCGCGTTGCTGGGCATATCCAGGCGGTCACGGCTGGGTAGATATGACTCATGCCATCATGCATTCGTGCAACTGTTTCTTCTATGAGGTTGGTTACAGGCTGTCGATAGATTCTAATGGTAACTTTAGTAACGAACTCGGTACTACGAGACTTGCCAAGTATGCAAAGCTTCTTGGATTGGGAACTAAATCCG
>DOVJ01000056.1 GCA_003520145.1 Eubacterium sp. | reverse complement strand
TCATCGGCATCAAAAAAGAAGTTAGAAAACATAAAAAAACCTCCAAGAGATTATTCTTAGGGGATACTCTTACTACATATGGGATTATATGATAATCATACGCTTCCTTACGTCGGCATTAACCGAATCAAGTAATAAGGGTAAACTCTCAGCCACTAAGGCTCCCCTAGCATTGATTATTCTATAACTTATCTTCACTTATGTCAATCGATTTTCTGTTCTTTTTCAGGTACATCTGCCTGTTCTTCCACAGCAGCATTCTCAAGGTCCTCTGCCGTAACATGTATATGAGTAGTCAGATGCTCTTCGCAGTACTCATACTCACCTACACAGCGGCTACAGAATCTGAACACGCCGTCATAATCCTTCTCGGTTCTTCCGCAGACTGCACACTTATGCACAGGACCAGCCATAGGTCTTGCCTTAACCTTATACTCCTTCTGGACTTTCTTGTTGATGTGGCCCGCAAAGTAGTACATCTTACGTCTTGCACCCTTAGTTAGGATGAAGAATATCATAAAGTTCAGCATGACGCAGAACACAAGCACCGCATACCATATAACAGCCGGTATACCAAGGTTAAAGAGAAAAGCATAGAACTTTGGAGCCACTGGCATTAAGAACGGCGACAAGAATCCAAACACTATGATACTTCCGTATATAGTAGCCTCAAAGTTGGCAAGCCACTTCATTTTCACTGGTATGATGAAGAATATATAGATCATCGACTCTGGGAATATGTAAGCATAGGCCATAAAAAGCGACGCGTTGAGGAAATCAACTGTTATGAAGTTCGCGTTAAAGCCAAACACAAAGTAACATATAAAACCTGCAACTATGTGTCCTAAGATTCCGAATACATAGTAGAGGTCAAACCACAGGCTTCCCCACAGTGTCTCTAAGGACCTTGCAAACATATAGTAGATATATATGGCAAGAAGCTCAAAGAATATATAATCCGCACCAGGTATAGCTATAAAAGAGATCAGTCTCCACACTTCGCCCTTAAGTATAAGCTCAACATCAAAAGCAAGGAAATCACGGGTTGCCGGTTCAAAGTGGATCATGAAGAATCCAACTAACTGAATCACCAGGACATAATTCATAAGATGCTTGATCGCATACTTTCCATACTTTTTCTGTACCTTATCAAAAATACTCATATCATAACCCTTTCAATTATTGTGTGTAAAAATGCACATCACAACTATTATATAACCTCATCTCACTTTTTTCAAGTTAAACTTGTTTTTAGTGTTTTTTTGTTATATAATGGAAAGAGTGCCATACGAAAGGACTGTATAAACGTGAATAAAACATATAAATTAGGAATAGATATAGGCTCAACCACCGTCAAGATAGCCATACTTGACATGGAAGATCATATCATGTTTTCGGATTATGAAAGACATTATGCCAATATACAGGAGACCCTCGCTTCACTTCTAAGAAAAGCTGCCGGAAAGCTGCTTGACTTCCAGGTTTATCCTGTCATAACAGGTTCCGGCGGACTTACACTTGCTAAGCACCTCGGAATCCCTTTTAACCAGGAAGTAGTATCTGTATCTACTGCCTTGAGTCACTATGCTCCTCACTGTGACGTAGCCATAGAATTAGGCGGCGAGGATGCCAAGATCATATACTTCACAGGCGGTATTGACCAGCGTATGAATGGTATCTGCGCCGGTGGTACAGGTTCATTCATCGACCAGATGGCGAGTCTTCTTCAGACTGACGCCACAGGTCTTAACGAATATGCCAAGAATTACAAGACTATATATCCTATCGCTGCCAGATGTGGTGTGTTCGCCAAGACGGACATACAGCCACTCATCAACGAAGGTGCTACCAAAGAAGACCTCTCAGCATCTATATTCCAGGCTGTTGTCAATCAGACCATAAGCGGTCTTGCCTGCGGTAAGCCTATCCGTGGCAATGTTGCTTTCCTCGGTGGTCCTCTTCACTTCTTAAGTGAACTAAGAGAATCCTTCATAAGAACTCTGAATCTTACAGGAGACGCTATCATTGCACCGGACAACTCGCACCTCTTTGCAGCTATAGGCTCTGCCATGAGCTACAAAAGTGACGTTCTTATGCCAGTCGTTGACATCATAGAGAGACTCTCTTCGAACATCAAGATGGAGTTCGAGGTTGCCCGTATGGAGCCTCTGTTCGAAAACCAGAAGGCATACGAT
Source organism: Eubacterium sp. (assembly GCA_003520145.1). Lineage (GTDB taxonomy): Bacteria > Bacillota > Clostridia > Lachnospirales > Lachnospiraceae > UBA9775. Next base: position 401 of record DOVJ01000056.1, on the reverse strand, counting down.
ACATTTACCGAAAGGCATAATCATGCTTCTGTCAGAAAGGGTGATCTCGCCTCTTATAAAGGCGATGCTTTCTTAGGTATCGACGCAGGTTCAACAACCACAAAGGTTGCGCTTGTAGGCGAAAGCGGCGAGCTTCTCTACTCGTTCTACAGCAACAACAACGGTAATCCGCTCAAGACCGCCATCGGCTCTATCAAGGAGATCTACGAGAAGCTCCCAGAGGGCGTAACTATCAAGCGTTCATGCTCGACAGGTTATGGCGAAGCGCTCATCAAGGCCGCCCTTCTTCTTGACGAAGGAGAGGTAGAGACCGTGTCTCACTACTATGCCGCGGCTTTCTTCGACCCTGATGTAGACTGTATCATCGATATCGGTGGACAGGATATGAAATGTATCAAGAT
>DOVJ01000051.1 GCA_003520145.1 Eubacterium sp. | reverse complement strand
ATGGATGAAAGTCTGTACTGCGGCGGTATATATAAGACAGTTACGCCTTCTCCGCGTTGCTGGGCATATCCAGGCGGTCACGGCTGGGTAGATATGACTCATGCCATCATGCATTCGTGCAACTGTTTCTTCTATGAGGTTGGTTACAGGCTGTCGATAGATTCTAATGGTAACTTTAGTAACGAACTCGGTACTACGAGACTTGCCAAGTATGCAAAGCTTCTTGGATTGGGAACTAAATCCGGTATAGAGATAGGTGAGGCAGAACCGCATCCTTCGGATATCAATTCGATTGCTTCGGCTATAGGACAGGGAAGCAACAACTTCCTTCCGATCAACCTCGCAAGATATGTCACTACCATAGCGACTAAGGGTACATGCTATAATTTATCACTCATATCAAAGATAGTTGCACCATCGGGCGATACGGTGTATAATTATGAACCGAAGGTGAACAATGTCTGTGATTTTGTGAGCGAGGCAGTTTGGAGCAGAATCCATGAAGGTATGAGACTTGTTCTTGATAATAATATATATTTTGCAGGTCTTGGATTTGCGGTTGCCGGTAAGACTGGAACTGCGCAGGAGAATCTCAAGGAGCCTAATCATGCTCTTTTGATATCGTTTGGTCCGCTTTATGATCCGGAGATAGCCTGTGCGTGCGTAATTCAGAATGGTTATATCTCAAGCAACGCTCAGATGTTGACAGGTGAGATATATAAGATATACTTTAATCAGAAAAAAGATGAACAGCCGGTTATCAATTCCGGTAATACGGTTAATGACTAGAAAGGGATTAAGATGGAAGACAGTATACTTATAAAGGGCAATAAATACGGTATATCACTTACGATAGACAAGAATGCCAAGTTTGATAAGGTTAAAGAAGAATTGACCAAGAAGATGGAAGAGTCGAAGAAGTTCTTTAACGAAGCCAATGTTGGTATATCTTTTAGCGGAAAGCAGCTTACCGACAGTGAACAGCAGGAACTTATCAAGGTCATAACAAGCACAACAGCGCTCAACGTAGTATGTATCATAGATACAGAAGAAGAGACCGAAAGAATATTCCTCAACGCAGTAGGTCGTGCCAAAGCTATGAATACCATAGCTACCGGCAATGTAGCTGCTAAGAAGGATACTTATTCTACTGCAGATACATATCACAGAGGAACCATAAGATCTGGTCAGACTCTTGAATCCGACTCGACAGTAGTTATAGTTGGTGACGTCAATCCGGGTGCTAATATAATTGCCGGCGGAAGCATAGTTGTACTTGGTACACTTAAGGGAATAGTTCATGCCGGATGTAAGGGTGATTCCAATGCATTTGTTGCGGCACTTAATCTCAGACCAAGTCAGATAAGGATAGGAGATATAATCGCAAGATCTCCTGATGATGTTAAGACTAAGGAAAAGTATATTCCGCAGATAGCTTATATAAGTGATGGGAATATATGTATAGAGACAATCTAGTGGAATTCATCACTTTTCGTGACGAAATCTTCGCGATCGTCACGAAAAGTGATGAATTCCTTTTTTGTTGTGGCTAAAGTGATAGTGATTCATAGCATTTTATCTACTAATGGTGTTATTCATATGGTTTTACTTTACTTCACGTAAAATGACCAGTATTCTTTTAATATCTTCTTCAAATTTCTCGTCTGATATAGGGAATCCACCCGGTTCTCTGTAATGAATATCAAATGCAAGCTTATAGAAATGCTGCCATTCTATTGCAGCCTTCTTTTTGGGAAACTCTTTTATAAACCGTTCTAGCCCTGCATCCATCTCGTCAAATGAATCTGCAAGGTTACAGTATAATTCAGGAGCTCTATGTTCATTTACTTTTACAATAAGCATTTTTGCTTTATCCAGTTCGCCTTGTTCTCGATATACCCTTGCCATAAGGCACATACATGTATCCGGACAATCCCATAGAAAATAGTCATTTGCAAATTTATAATCCTTTACGAGATCACATACTGCAAACATCTCATCATAACACTCATAAATATACAGCCACACCGCAAGATTCGAGATGTTATCCAGATCTGTTTCACTTTTAAAACTGCATTTTTTCAGTATCTTATTGCACAGACTTTGAACATTCTTCTTGTCAATCTTTGCTTTTATGCTTTCCATCAAAGCATTTCTTGCCTGTTCTCCATCTTTCCCAAGTTTAACATTATCAGCCATTACAGATTTTACTTCTTGGTCTGTCATAAACACTCCTATAATATGTATTCTAACATAATTCTTGACAAAAGCAACGGGATTACGTATAGTAAAAAACAAGCTGAACAATGGATTTTGCCATTATCCAGCTTGTTAATTATCTTAGGAATCTCATTTACAGAAAAACTTTCGCACGCTTACTTCTTTTCTTCAACTTTATCCTTAAGGTCTTCTACAGCGTCTTCTACCTTGTCCTTAAGATCTTCCGCAGTATCAGATACTTTATCCTTAAGGTCGTTAGCTGCGTCCTCAAGTTCTTCCTTAAGTTCATCAGTCTTCAGTGATACATATTCAGCTGTATCATCATCACCGAAATCATTCTCCTCAAAATCATCAAGAGAATCAAGGTCGTCAAAGTCGTCCTCGTTCTCCTTATACTTGGTATATGCGTACATACCGGCTGCTGTTGCAGCTGCTGCCAATGATACACCGATCATGAACTTTTTGAAACTTCCAGCCATGATTAATCTCCTTTCGTTTAATTCTATCTTACATTCTACTACTTTTTGAGGTAAAATAAAAGGGGTAATTTGTAAAAAGTATATCTTTGGGTTATACATGGTATAAGGAGACAGTATATGGATTATGTTTATATTAAAAAAGATGGTTATTCTTTCAGTCTTAAGAAGAGCTTAGAGTGTGGGCAGTTCTTTCACTTCGAGGAATTATCTGAGGGCGAATATGTCATCGTTATAAAAGATACTCTTGTTCATGCTCGTGAATATGATGACAGAATAATATTCTATGGGATGGATGAAGAGGTATTTGAAGAGCGCCTTGCACAATTTTTTGATCTGAATAGAGATTACGATCATATATGTAAGTGTATCGTCAGCGCTGATCCAAGGCTTGAAGAGGCGGTTGTGAGCGAAAGAGGCTTGAGGATTTTTTCTCAGGATTTTTTTGAGTGCCTCATCTCTTTTATCATATCTGCTAACAATCAGATCCCGCGGATCAAAAGGGCTGTTTTTGATATAAGCAGGACCTATGGGCGTGAAATCGGAAATATTGCCGGCAGGACTTATTATGCTTTTCCTTCGCCTTGTGAGCTTGCAAGAGCTGATGAGGAGACTTTGCGGAATCTGAAGGTCGGGTTTAGGGCTTCGTACATCATGGATGCTGTTTCAAATGTTTTGGAAGGAAGGATTTCTTATGGCGAATTGCTTGGTGATGAGGAAGCCTGCCTTCTTAAACTGAAAAGCATAAAGGGCGTCGGCAATAAGGTGGCAGCTTGTGTCATGCTTTTTTCTCTCGGATACTACAATGCATTTCCAGTAGATACGTGGATCAAAAAGATCATGCAGAAGATGTATATGCCGGATGAGGAGGATGTCAAAAAGATGGAAGAGTTCGGAAGAAATCTTTTTGGGGAATATGGCGGTTTTGCGCAGCAATATCTTTTTGTCAGTGCTAGAAAAAAACCGATTAAGGAGTAAATGAAAGAAAACAAAAGAATAATAGAGAATATGTATGAATTTCACCAAAACAGGCGAAATCAGACAGTTGCAAATATAGTATAAAATTCATATTATATCATTGTTGGCACTCGATAGGTTAGAGTGCTAAC
>DOVJ01000181.1:615-6847 GCA_003520145.1 Eubacterium sp. | reverse complement strand
GGTTTGTCTGGCGCTATTAATGGTATGGCTGATACTTATTGGGGAAAGAATAAGGGTCGTTCTCTTGAGGGTAGACTTGAGAAGGCGACTGCAGTATTGGTTGTTTTGTTTATTATCTTAGCTGTGGTTTTGAACACAAGCTTGGTTTAATACTTATGAATTAACAGCACCCTTATATGAGGGTGCTTTTTTTAGAGGTGTGAATGAATAAAGAAGAGAAATTATTGTTTTTAAAGAGAAAACAGGCGATATATGCTTTCATGTGTTCGCCTGAATATAAGCCTATGAAACATAAGCAGTTAGCGGCTGTTCTCATGGTTAAGAAGACTGATAAGAAGGTCTTTGGCAGGATCATGGAATCGCTTATTGCTGATAAGGTTATCATGATTGATGGTCATGGTAATTATATAAGAGCTGAGTTCAGCGAGGTGACGGGTGAATTCGCAGGCTACGGCGGTGGCGAATATGGATTTGTGAGAACAGCATTTTCCGAGGAAGATATATATATACCGAGAGGTAAGGTCAATGGTGCTATCCACGGTGATACTGTGCGCGTTAAGCTTAACTTCCGTCCTGGAAGGCGTACCGAAGGTGTTATTATCGATATTATCAAGCGTAAGTATGAGATTGCGAGTGGTATCTATGAGGAGGCAGAAGGCCTTAAGCTTGTGAAACCTGATGCCTATAGGATAGGTGAATATGTTAAGGTTGACAATGTTCCTGAGGATGTATTTGTAGGAGACAGAGTTGTTGTCAGGATCCATAAGTTCAGAAGGGATAATATGGGCTTTTTGGAGGGAAGCATCCTTAAGTCTTATGGAAGAGCCGGGAATCCTTATGATGATCTGAGCGCTGTGGTTAAGACTTATTGCGTAGAAGATGAATTCGACGAGAGGACTCTTGCTGAAGCTTCGCTGTTGCCGTGCTCTGTAAGTGAGGATGAGATTCAGGATAGAGACGATTTTCGTGGTGAGATAACTTATACCATAGATGGTGTGGATACAAAGGATTTTGACGATGCTGTCACTATAAGTTTCGATGGTGTTAATTATCAGCTTGGAGTACATATTGCGGATGTTACGCACTATGTGAAGCCTAATACGGCACTTGATCATACTGCTCTTAACAGAACTGAGAGTATATATATGCCAGACAGAGTTATACCTATGCTTCCTTTTGAGCTTTCTAACGGAATCTGTTCGCTTCAAAGCGGTGTTGATAGGCTGACTCTTAGTTGTATTATGACTATAAATCCTAAGGGTGAGATTATCGATCACAGGATATGCAGGTCTGTTATACGTGTTGATGAGCGCATGAATTATGATGACGTCAGTGCGATTATAGAAGGAAAGAGCGATGAACTTAGGGAAAAGTATGCGCCTCATGTCGATACATTTATGCTTATGAAGGAGTTGTCTGATATTCTTTATGAGAGAAGAAAGAAGGCTGGTCAGCTTAATATAAGTGCTTCTGAAGTAGAAGTTAAGCTTGATGATAACCAGAAACCTCTGGCCATAGAAGTCAGGACTCACGGAGTAGCTGGCGATATAATAGAGCAGTTCATGATCGCCGCTAACGCGACGGTTGCGGAACATTTTTACTGGCTTGAAGCACCTTTTTTATACAGAGTTCATGAGAATCCGGATGCGAATTTTATCGAGGAACTTGAGATGTTTCTTGAAGTTATGGGAACTCCACTTGGTAAGAAGGGCAAAGAGGTCACTCATCAGGATTTCCAGAGGCTATTTGAACGCTTAGAGGGCAATCCTAAGGGCGATATCATAAGGAAAGCCTGTATAAGGTCTATGAAGAAGGCTAAGTACAGTCCTAAGTGCATGGAACACTTTGGATTAGCGCTTCCTTACTATACTCACTTTACTTCTCCTATAAGGAGATACTGCGATCTGCAGATTCATAGGATTATCAAGCTTTATCTGAAGGGGAAGATGAAAGAGCGCAATGTGGAGTATTATAAGGAGCGTTTGGAAAATGTTGCTTTGAAGATTAACATAACGGATAAATCAGCGGTTGAAGTCATGCGTGAGTCTGTTAAGTATGAGATGGCGTATTACATGGAAGACCATATCGGTGAGGAATATGATGCTGTTATCACGTCTTTTGTCGGACCTGGAATATATGTGCTCATAAACAATGCGATTGATGTTATGATACCTGAGAATGGAAAACACAGATTGAAGATTGATAACAACGGCTATACTGCTACGCATACATGGTTTGATAAGAGGATATGTGTAGGTGATAAGGTGAGAGTGAAGATAACCAATGCGGACCGTATGAGAAGAATTATAGATGCTGAATTTGTGAGGTGCGATGATGTCAAAGGATAATTATAAATTAGTGGCTAACAACAAAAGAGCTACATATGACTTCTTTATAGAGGAGAGATACGAAGCTGGGATCGAACTTTTCGGTACTGAGGTGAAGTCTCTTCGTATGGGCAAGTGCAGTATAAAAGAGGCTCTTATCAAGATAGACAAGGGAGAGGTCTACATCCTCAACATGAATATATCACCTTATGAGAAGGGCAATATATTCAATCGTGATCCGCTAAGGCGCAGGAAACTTCTTCTTCGTAAGGCTCAGATTATGAAGCTTACGGGCGAAGTTGCGCAAAAAGGATATACTATCGTTCCTATAAGTGTCTACTTCAAGGGGAGTCTTGCCAAGATGGAGATAGGGTTAGCTAGAGGTAAGAAGCTCTATGACAAGAGGCAGGATATAGCTAAAAAGGATATGAAAAGAGAGGCTGAGAAGGAGTTCAAGATAAGGAATCTACAGTAATTTTTATTGACTTGACCTATCTTTCGTGTTATTATAATAGTGTAAGGGCTTGTACTGGTTTCGACGGGGTATCAAGGATTTGGGAAGCCATCCGTGTGGGCACGCGTTATCAGCCTAACTTAAAATTAAACGCAGATAATAATCTTGCATTCGCTGCCTAATTAGGCAGCCGTAACCTTTAGATATCCGACTGTCTGAAGTGCTTGCGTCGATCAGGTCGGGAACATCTGTTGCAAAGCTTTGAGCCATAGATAGATTTATGAAGCTACTCGCGTGAGCGCCTGTTATTCGGCGTCTCATATCGGGGAATAAAAGAAGAATAACTGTGATGGGAGATGCCTGAATTTGAGGTATTTCGGACAGGAGTTCGATTCTCCTCAGGTCCATAGGATTTTGTGAAGGTCATCGCTTTTATGATGACCTTTTTTTCATAATAAGACAGGAGATTGGCATATGGATATTAAGGAACAGATTGCTGTCGAGATGGATGGAATCCGATACTTAAAAGAGAATAATGATATGAACGATGCCAATGTGGTTTTCAAGGTATACAAAAAACTCCTGGAGAAGAATGTTTTTAAGACTTATGTTGGCTATGACTACTTGAAGGAACTGAGAGAATTCCTTATTATGTCCGGCGTGGATATGTCTCTTTTACCAGACCTTCCGCCTGCGTCTACTTATATAGGACCTGAACGTCGTGTTGTCATCAAGGATGCATCGGGAAGTGCTGATCTTGAGGTGAAGAAGAATACCGTGCAGTCCAAACCGACTCCAGTAGAGATCAAAAAGCCTAAGGCTGAAGTAAAGAATTCTAAGATAGAATCCAAGAAAACCAAAAAAGAAGATTCAGTATATAAAGCTAAGTACCAAAGGGCTGTGATGCTCAACATAGTTCTTGTCATAGTAATAATATTTATGTTTGTCATAGCCGCAAGAGAAAGCAGTAAAAAGAAGGTAGATGAGAGTAAGCTTGCTGACAGGTATGCGGCTTGGGAAGAAGAACTTAAGGAAAGAGAAAATCTTATAAGGAGTTCAAAGACAAATGAGTGATATAAGGATTCTTGTTGTAGATGATGAAGTTCGTATGAGAAAACTCATAAGAGAATATCTGTCGGATGGCGGATATGTGGTCCTGGAGGCTTCTGATGGTGAAGAAGCTCTAGATGTATATGCTAAGGAGAAGGATATATCGCTGGTTCTTCTCGATGTGATGATGCCTAAGCTTGATGGCTTTGAGGTATGTCGTGAGATAAGGAGAACCTCGTCTGTTCCTGTTATCATGCTGACAGCAAGAGACAGTGAGAAGGATGAGCTCAAGGGATATGAACTCGGCATAGATGAGTACATCACAAAGCCTGTCAGCCCGAAGGTTTTAGTTGCCAGGGTTGAAGCGGTTCTCAGGCGTTCTGTAGGCGATAATGTATCGCAGGTCATCGATAAGGGCGGAATAGTCATGGATGATAAGGCGCACGTTGTGAGTGTGGATGGCAAAGTACTTGAACTTAGCGTGAAGGAGTATGAGCTTTTGAAGTATTTTATGGAGAACGAGGGTATAGCACTCTCGCGTGAGAAGATACTCAACAGGGTGTGGGACTATGATTATTATGGCGATGCCAGGACTATAGATACGCATGTTAAGAAGCTTCGTGCCAAGATAGGCGAAAAAGGCGATTATATAAAGACTGTATGGGGAATGGGGTATAAGTTTGAAGTGGTTTAGGTCTATAGGAGGCAAGATAGCTACACTTGTACTTGGAAGCGTTGTTGGAGCTGTCCTGCTGCTTCTGATTTTCAATACATTTTTCTTAGAGAATTATTACATAAAGAGCAAGAGCAGCAGTCTTGTGAAGACATATGGCGTGATAGAAGGTTATCTTGAGGACTACAACGATGGCCGAATTGACCGCGATACATTTCAACAGAAGGTAAGCGCCTATTGTGAAAATGTTGCGGCATCAGCCATCATTCAGCGGTCTGACTGGGGAATAGCCATGACGACGCAAGGCGGTGCCGAAGCCTTAAAGAGGCGTATGGTAGATATAGTTCTTGGCAATGACGCTGATGGCGAGATACTTAAGAAGAATTCGAGGTTCACCCTTCAGAAAGCGCATGATTCACGAAGTGATAACGATTATCTTGAAATCTACGGCTTCCTTAACGAAGGGGATACACTTCTTGTGAGAATCAGCATCGAGAGCATAAGGGACAATGTTGGAGTGCTTAACGGTTTCATAATAAGAGTGGGTCTCATCATATGTGCCCTAGATGTTATCATATCACTTTTTCTTGCGAGAAGAATCTCTAAACCAATCAAGAAACTGAGCAAAATAGCCGATAGAATGGGTGATATGGATTTTAGCCAGAGATATGCTGAGCATACGCATGACGAAGTCGACATACTCGGTGCGAACTTCAATGCTTTAGCTGATAAGCTCGAAAAAACCATATGTGATTATAAGAATGCCAACAACGAATTGACTAACGAACTTGATAAGGCAAAGAGGTTTGAAGAATCGAGACTTGATTTTGTCGGCGCTGTATCCCATGAACTTAAGACTCCGATCGCGCTTATCGGTGGTTATGCGGAGGCTATACGAGATCATGTAGGCGGTCCTGATAAAACGGCAGAATACTGTGATATAATCATAGACGAGTCAAACAAGATGGCTGATATGGTAAGACAGCTTCTGAGCCTTAATCAGCTTGAGGCTGGTGATGGTCAGATAGAAATCGAACAGTTTGACGTATCGGATATGGCGGATGGCATAATAGAGGCTAAAAAGCTGTTGACAGAGGATAAAAGCATAACTATAATCAATAGTATAGGAAAGCCTTGTTCTGTCTATGCTGACAGTATGCTGATTGAAGAGGTGTTGACCAATTATCTCACCAACGCAATCAATCATTGTTTGCCTCATGGAGTTATCACTATCAGGGCGGAACGCATGGCTGATGATGTCAGGATATATGTGAAGAATACTGGTGATAATATACCTGAAGAATCCATGGATAAGATATGGGATAAGTTCTATAAGGTCGATAAGGCGAGGACGAGAGCCTATGGCGGCAATGGAATCGGTTTATCTATAGTGAAAGCCATCATGGTTGCCCACAACAAATCCTATGGGGTTAATAATCTTCCTGATGGTGTGGAATTCTATATAGATTTGGATGCTAAAGCGTAACTAAGGCTGGAAACAGCATATGTTATGGGAACGGACAGGAGCATGAGAAATAAAAAAAGAGGTACGATGGCGGCTTTCGTGGCGGCTATTTTGCTGGTAAGTTCTCTGACGGCATGTGTGAAGAGCAATATCAGCAAGGAGAATGACAAATATGATTTGATGGCCGAATATGTTGCCGGAATTCTCATAGAGAGGTCTTATGACAATATAGACAGATATTATGCTATGAAGGAAGTTAAAGG
>DOVJ01000181.1:0-500 GCA_003520145.1 Eubacterium sp. | reverse complement strand
ATAAGGAGCCAGAGGATATATGGAGCAGCTTTTTAGGTCTGTCTGATTGTAAGACGACCTATGCCGGAGCATTTGTCGGTAAGGAGTTTGATTATGGTCTTCTATATACCGGCGCCCGCAATGAGAATGAAAAGCTGGTTGTATTCATCTTTAACATCACGAATACATCAAATCATGATATAATCATCAGCAATAAAGGAAAGAAGGTTGATGAGATCTATTATGAGATAGCGATATATGGTCTTAGCTATAGGGTTTTTACGAGCGGGTTTTATAATGAGTTCATAAGCCTTGACAAGAAGGTCATCGCACCTGGCGAATCTGTAGAGACATTCCTTATGTTCTCTGTTCCGGATGAAGTGCAAATAGAGAAGTTTGCTTTGGTAGCACCTAATGGCGAGAAGCGAGAGCTTGTATATGAAGAGATGGAGAAAAAGTGATGGGTGTGATTTCAATTGAGGGTTTTGTGAACACACCAATATAATGCCCCTGAGCGCTTT
>DOVJ01000038.1 GCA_003520145.1 Eubacterium sp. | reverse complement strand
GATATTATAATCCTGAGGATAATGATAGATAAAGAGGGGAAATAGATGCTATTTTTAAATATTATATTGCTGTTGATAGGTTTTGTTGCGCTTATAAAAGGTGCTGATGTGTTCGTGGATGGAAGCTCTGCTCTTGCAAAAAACTTTAAAGTTCCGTCTGTTATCATAGGCCTTACCATAGTCGCGATGGGTACAAGTGCTCCTGAACTTGCTGTCAGCACATCGGCTGCATTTGCGGGTTCTAACGAGATCGCTCTTAGTAACGTAGTTGGTTCTAACATCTTCAATACTCTTGTGGTTCTTGGTGTAGTTGCGTGTATACATGCAGTACCTGTAGATAAGACTATATTGAAGAGGGATTTTCCTGTATGTATAACCATGACTGCTGCTTTGTTTCTTCTTGTAACCAAGGCTAATGTGGAATTTAGTTCTGATATGGCTGCAAAGGCCGGTATGGTTGACAGGATCACGGGAATCATCCTGCTTGCTGTCTTTGTTATATATATAGTGGTTCTTATCGTGGATGCTAAGAAGAATCCTACAGAAGGGGACGAGATTGCATCTAAGTCCGTTCCTATGAGCTTTATATGTATTATTCTTGGGCTTATATTCATAGTACTTGGCGGTAATGTTGTAGTTAATTCTGCCAAAGAGATCGCAAGGATGATGGGCATGACGGAGACTCTTATAGGACTTACCATTATCGCTATTGGCACCTCGCTTCCTGAACTTGTTACATCCATAGTTGCTGCAAAGAAGGGTGAAGTCGAACTTGCTGTAGGCAATGTTGTTGGTTCGAATATATTTAACCTGCTCCTTATACTTGGAGTGTCTTCCACACTGCATCCTATTGCGGTTAACTTTGCTTCGATATATGATATGATCATCCTTTTGATCATAAGTATCATAACATATGTATTCTGTTTGACAGGTAAAAAGGTAAACAGGATAGAAGGATTTTTACTTGTTCTTATGTATGTTGCCGATATGGTATTTGCCATAGTCAGATAACAGTTTTAAGGGGATAGGTATGAAAAATGAGTTGTCAATAACAAAAAGAGGAAAAGAATGGGAAAAACAGCGTTCAAGGTTCCTTGTGTTACCTTTTTTCTTCCTTGGTGGACCTGCCCTTATATATGTTGGTTCGAGAGTTAAGAAGAAAAACTGGTTTATAGAAGGCTTTGTATACTTTTTGTTGTTTTTTATCGGCATGTCTATAGGCAGCAGTGTAGAACCATTCGCTTATCTGAATCTTGTTGCGTATATTGTTCCGATCATACGTTGTTTTTCAATCAGGGATGAATATCTTATAAGACTTGATCGTAAGCTTGATCTTCTTGCTGCTTCGAACGCGCATGTGACAGATGGCGGTTTTGCTACTAATCCGAGAATTCCTGGGAATAGTCCTTTGGTTAACAAAAGGGAAGTGAAAACTCCCGTTCAGACTGTCACTGTAACACAGCCAGTAAAGCTTTTTGAACATATCAAGATGATGAGTCTCGATGATTACTTTAAGCCGATGGAAGCAAGATATGGAAACAATGTCTACTTTTATCGTATATGCGGATATAATCAGGAGGTCGACGCATTTCTTAACAGGTATATCCACATAGCTGCTGATAAGGGCGTTGTGATAACTGATTCTCTTAAGCCTGTTAAGGACATAGAACAGAGTAGCTATTACGATCGTCTTGACCATACGATGGCTCTGAATATAGATTTCTTTCGCAAGGATCTAAGGGAATTCAATTCAGCCTCTCATAAGATTCCTGATGATAAGATCAATATATTAGCAGACAGTATATACAGTACTATGACTATAGTAAGACACAGGGCTACTGATTGGGATGAGATCAAGAAGTTCTATGCTATGGTCATGTATTGGATTGATAATAAGTTTTCTGGTATTATTCCTTATCTTGGAACAAAAGAACCTCCGAAGATACTGATAGACGGTCAGGTGGAATATGTATCTCTTATGATGCTTAACATCATATCCGATGCCGGCTCTGATGTTGTTATGATACAACAGGATCGCGGAATAGGATATAAGGATATAGATCCTGATTCTGAGATAAGTCATGAGGCAGTGATCGCTGGACTTGACAGTTTTCCCTCTGACTACACTGTTAACATGCTTCATGCTAAGACGTATTCCAACGATTCTCGTTATATTCAGGGACGCTATAGGAATTACGAGGCGGCAACCAATGTTTCGGCTACAGGTGATATATATGCAGATGTGAAGCGTGATCCTAATAGCAGAAGGATAAAACCGGGCTTTTATTATAACATATATGCAAGAGTCATAGGCTGTCCTTCAAAGACTGGATATAAGACAGAGCTGTATGGGCTATACAGCACGCTTAAGGCAGCGGGTAGAGGTGTTGTTGCAGTAGATTATACCATACCTAAGCCTGATATGGCAGAGCTTGCTTCTCTTGCAGACATAACTTATACAGACTTTGATGATACTATAGAAAAGCTTGCCGCTAAGATTCAGTATGGCTTTGATATTGAGTTTCAGTGGCTTCTTGTAAACCGTTATGTGGAATACACAAAGCGTATGGCGGCATCTTGTACTGATACAGAAGTGTTTATGCGCGATGCTAAGATGCTTATAATCCTCCTTCGCAGATATATGCTTGATCTGTTTTTGGATCAGGGTATCAACAAGATGGGATGCTTTATGCATCTTGGAACATGCATGGAAGAGCATGAGGCTTTGTTCATGAATTTTTTGGCAGCGCTTCCTGTTGATGTGCTCATAATAATACCGGATGCCGAAGCAGTGGGTGTTATCGAAGATGAGAGACTCATAGAACAGCATTTTCCATATTCGGAGAATATCGATAAGTTTCCGATTGATCAGGCAAGTCTTGGCTATGAAACTGTTGCTTACAGGGCAGAGCAGGAACTTACAGAGGTTCTATATACCGGTACGGGGCTCTATAGGGAACATCAGTATGAGCATGCCATGACGATACCTTTTAAGACTATGTATGAGGAAATCGCTATATTCTGGAATGAGGATGTTACGCACAGACCTGCATTTGTGATCAACAACAATTTCGTTACCGTACCTGTTATATTCACTAAGCTAACAGGTGTTAAGGATAAGAGTATCGATGGATTCTGGGATTATATCTATTATCGTAAGACAGACAGTACTGTGATCATCAACAATCCACCTTATATGAAGCCTGAGAATCATGTGGTGATGGATTCACTCGCAAGAGGATTCGTAAATCGCGGTGAGCTTAACAGAGATGCTATAATATCTAATCCGGCATTCAGATACGGATCTTACAGAAAGAGTCTTGTGGAACATATGCTTGATAAGCTGCAGCTTCTTCTGGATGGAAGGATTATCAAGAATCAGATAGGGGATTCTCTTGAAGAGACGATTGTTGCAACGGTACTCTCACTTGATAATCGTATAGTTCGTATGATACAGGATTTTGATTTTGTTGGGAAGAGTCCGAAGGTTCTGTATATACATACGAATTCAGATCCAGTGTCGATTGAGGATGCTATTGTGCTTGCGTACCTGCATCTTGTTGGATTTGATATACTCATCTTTTCACCGACGGGCGATCAGAGTGTGGAAAGATTCTACAACAAGGATATAGTCAACGAGATAATAGTCGGACCGTATGTATATGATTTAAAACCAGTGCAGATATCGAAGTATGTTCCGAAAAGTGCCAATATATTTAACAAGATATTCAAATAAAGGAGGTATATGATATGGGACTTGATTTTAGTAAATTCGCACCACCACAGGATGAGGTTGTGGCAACTCAGACAGCTGAGGCTTCAGTGACTTCTGCAGCTGAGACTGTGGTAGTAGAGAATACACCGGAAACTGATCTTGCTGCGATTCCTGAGACAGCACAGAACGAGCTTGTGGCAAGTAAGGATGCGGCAATCGCAGAACTCGCTAATTCTCCTGAGGTTGAGGCGCTTGTGAGCACTATAGAGGTCCATAACATGGAGTCTATAGTAAAGTTTGGCGCCGAGGCAGCTGAGGAGATATCTAAGGTTTCCGATTCGGTATTGCGCGGTGTGGATATGAATTCGCGTGATGAGACCGGTAAGCTTCTTAAGGTTCTTACCAACATCATGAATAAGTTTGATGTACAGGAATTCAAGGGTGAGCCGAGTCTTCTTGAAAAAATATTCGGCAGGAAGGGTGATACTGCGATAGACAGACTTCTTGCTAAGTATCACAGCATGGGTGACGAGGTCGATAAGATATATGTTCAGCTTAGAACCTATGAGGATGACATCAAGAAGTCTAACAGAGACCTTAACGCTATGTATGATGCGAATGTCAACTATTATCGTGATCTTCTTAAGTACATCCTTGCGGGAGATAAGGCATGTGAAGAGATTAAGGCTTATATGGTGAAGCGTGAGGCAGATATGGCTCAGTCTGGCGATACCAGTATCCAGCTTGAACTTCAGAGCCTCAGTCAGTCACTTCTCATGCTTGAGCAGAGAGTTCAGGACCTTCGTGTTGCGGAAAATGTTGCGATGCAGTCGATACCTATGCTTAAGATGCAGGAGTTGACTAACTATAATCTTGTGCGCAAGATCAATTCTTCTTTTATAGTAACACTTCCTCTTTTCAAGCAGGAGCTTGCTCAGGCAGTTCTTCTTAAGCAGCAGAAGATGCAGGCGGAATCGCTTTCTGCCCTTGATGAGAAAACTAACGAGCTTCTTCTTAAGAACGCCAAGAACACAGTGGAGACTACTAAGCTTACTACCAAGCTTGCGTCTGGAAGCTCTGTTAAGATTGAGACACTTGAGGCTACATGGAAGGCAATCATGGATGGTATCGATCAGACAAGGGCTATAGATGAAGCAGCCAGAAAGAAACGTATCGAGGATAAGAAGAGACTTGAGGTAATCAAGGAGGAATTCAACAACAAGTTCCTCGTTAGTCAGATTGAGAAGAAGTGATCGGCAGGATAAGGTATATGGAAGAAAACAAAAAAACAGCCGGGGAAAAGATAGGGGAGCTTCTTGTTAAGTATAGCGGTCAGTTAGTTGCATCCATACAGATACTTCTGTGTTTTGCAGCTATGTATAGCGCTCTTAAGCCTGATAAGTATAC
>DOVJ01000183.1 GCA_003520145.1 Eubacterium sp. | reverse complement strand
AAGAGGTGCGGATTTTGAGAGCGGAGGCTTTGTAAAGCGTGCTAAGGCACTTATCCCTCTATTGGTACCGCTTCTTCTCTCGGCAGTAAGGCGTGCAAGCGATCTTGCGCTTGCGATGGAGGCAAGGTGCTACACAGGAAGCGACAAGAGAACGAAGCTTCATCCGCTCAAGTATAAGAAGAGAGACTATATAGCATATCTGGTGCTGTTTGCTTATCTTGCAGGATGCATCGTCACCAGAGTCCTGTTAGGATAAGGAGGTCCATATGCGAAGAATCATGATAATAATAGCCTATGAAGGCACTGCATATGCGGGATTCCAGATACAGCCGACGGCCCCGACCATAGAAGGTATCCTAAATGCTACGCTAACCCAGTGTCTTCACGAGGATATACGTATAATAGGAGCTTCAAGAACGGACGCGGGCGTTCATGCGCTTGGCAATGTAGCGGTGTTTGACACAGAAAGCCGCGTGCCTGCTGACAAAGTTTTCATCATGCTCAATCAGCATCTTCCGATGGATATCAGGATCATGGATTCGAAGGAAGTTGAACTTGACTTTCATCCTCGCAAGACATCTTGCAGGAAGACATACGAATACAAGATTCAGAATACGAGGACATGCAATCCTCTGCTTCGCCATGATACATACTTCTATTATCGTCCTTTGGATGCTATAGCTATGGATGAGGCTGCAAAGCGCCTAATAGGAGAGCATGATTTCACATCATATGCAAGTATACATAAGAGTACGTTAACATCAGTAAGAACCATCTATGACGCATCCGTTAAGCGTGAGGGTGATATCATAACCATAACCTTGACAGGCAACGGATTCTTGTATAACATGGTGAGAATCATAGCAGGAACACTCATAGAAGTAGGTCAAGGCAAGCTTTCGGCAGATGATGTAACAAGAATATTAGAGGCGAAAGATCGAGACGAAGCAGCGGATACAGCACCGGCAGTGGGGTTGACGCTAAAGGAGATAGTTTACCAAAAATAAAAAAAAATATCTTGACAACTATCAAACCATGGGTGTACAATCACTACATGTAAGGACAAAGGCGTTCTGAAGAATTTCTTCAGGGCGCTTTTTGTTTTTTCTTAAGTTGCTTTTGATAAACGGAGGAATTATTTATGTGTTCGATACTTGGATATTGTGGAAGATATGGCGATATAGAAGCCATACGCGAAGCTCTTTATAAGACACATTCAAGAGGCCCTGACAGCAGTCGTATGATAGATACCGGGAACGGTATTATCGGCTTTAACAGACTTTCTATAATGGGACTTACAGATGAGGGCATGCAGCCATTTGTCTATGGTAATAAGCAAACTTATATGATCAAGGACGAAGAAGATCCTGCTGTGGCTAGCGCTGATATCATACTTGCATGTAACGGTGAGATCTACGGATTTCGTAGCTTGAAGGAAGAATTGATAAAGAAAGGCTATCACTTCATAAGTGACTCGGATTGTGAGATACTTCCAGCTATGTATGCTGAATACAAAGAAGATATGTTCAGGATGCTTGATGCTGAATATGCACTTATCCTTTATGATGTGAAGGAGAAGAAGTACATAGCAGCCAGAGATCCGATCGGCATCAGACCGCTTTATTATGGAGTCACTGATGAAGGAACCTATTGCTTTGCATCAGAACCTAAGAATCTTACATCACTTGTAAAGAAGGTATTTCCATTCCCGCCGGGACATTACTTTAAGGATGGTGAATTCATAAAGTATCGTGATATGTCAGAGGTTAAGTCATATGTAGACGGCGATCAGGATGAGATCACCCGTAATATCCATGATCTTCTTATAGCTGGTGTTAAGAAGAGACTTGATTCAGATACACCGGTTGGATTCCTATTATCAGGTGGACTTGATTCGTCGCTTGTGTGCGGAATAGCTGCAGATATACTTGATAAGCCGCTTGAGACATGGGCTATAGGTATGGATATCGATGCTATCGATCTTAAGTACGCAAGAGAAGTTGCAGATCATATACATTCAAATCATCATGAAGTGATCATATCAGAAAAAGATGTAACAGGTGCGCTTGAAGAGGTAATAAAGGCGCTTGGAACATATGATATCACTACGATAAGAGCATCCATAGGTATGTATCTTATCTGTAAGGCTATATATGAACAGTCTGATATCAGAGTACTCCTTACAGGAGAGATATCAGATGAGATCTTCGGATATAAGTATACTGATTTTGCACCTAGTGCTGAGGAATTCCAGAAGGAAGCCGAAAAGAGGATAAGAGAGCTTCATATGTATGATGTTCTTAGAGCCGATCGTTGTATCAGCGTTAACTCTCTTGAAGCAAGAGTACCTTTTGGAGATCTTGATTTTGTAGATTACTGTATGTCTATAAATCCAGAGAAGAAGATGAATCACTATAACAAGGGCAAGTATCTTCTTAGGAAGGCATTTGAGAAGGATGGCTTGATTCCTGACAGCATATTGTGGAGAGAGAAGGCTGCATTTTCAGATGCAGTAGGACATTCGCTCAAGGATGATCTTGCAGCGCTTGCAGAGAGAACATATACAGATGAACAGTTTGAAGAGGGAATTAGGAAGTACACTCACGCAAAGCCGTTTACGAAAGAGTCACTACTGTATCGTGAAATCTTTGAAAAGTATTACCCTGGACAGTCTCAGATGGTAGTGGACTTCTGGATGCCAAACAAGAACTGGGAGGGCTGTAACGTTAACGATCCTTCTGCCAGAGTGCTTTCAAACTATGGTGAAAGCGGCGTATAAAAAAATCGAAAAAATTCGAAAAAAACTCTTGACAAAAAAAGAGTAATGGATTATGATATAAAATCATAAGGCAATGGCGTCTTGGATTTAATCCAAGGCGCCTTTTTTTATCTCAGTCGGAGAGGACCCCTTCCTCTTAACCTAGGTAGGGGTTATAACAAACTTAACTTAAGTCGGGGTCCAATCTCCGACTGATGATAAAAAGGATGCGCACGGATTCGGGAAGGAAAT
>DOVJ01000092.1 GCA_003520145.1 Eubacterium sp. | reverse complement strand
CGACTATAGGAAGTCCGAACTTCTTGATATTCTCTATATGCTTATCGAGGTTCTCTATACCCTTTGCCAAAGCTTCAAGATTCTCTGCCTTAAGAGCATTCTTATCCATGCCGCCGTTATACTTCAAAGCCTTGATAGTGGCAACTATAACAACAGCATCTGGCTTAAGATCAGCAATCCTGCACTTGATATTAAGAAACTTCTCAGCACCGAGGTCCTCACCAAAACCTGCTTCAGTTACTGCTATATCACCAAGCTTAAGAGCCATCTTGGTAGCTCTTATACTGTTACAGCCGTGAGCAATATTGGCAAAAGGACCACCATGCACGATAGCAGGCGTATGCTCAAGAGTCTGAACAAGATTAGGCTTGATAGCATCTACAAGAAGAGCTGCCATAGCACCTGTAGCCTTGAGATCATCTGCGGTAACAGGCTCACCATCATAATTATATGCAACTATGATCTTACCAAGCCTTGCCTTAAGATCCTTCATATTCTGAGCAAGACAGAGAATAGCCATGATCTCTGAAGCAACAGTTATCACGAAGTGATCTTCTCTTGTAAAGCCGTCAGACTTATTACCAAGACCGACAACAGTATTGCGAAGCACACGATCATTCATGTCCAAACATCTCTTCCACACAATCTGCCTGGTATCTATGCGAAGCGCATTGCCCTGTTGTATATGATTATCAAGCATAGCTGCAAGAAGATTGTTAGCTGAAGTAACAGCATGAAAATCTCCGGTAAAGTGGAGATTCAGGTCCTCCATAGGTACAACCTGTGAATAACCACCACCTGCAGCTCCGCCCTTTACGCCAAAGCATGGACCAAGGGAAGGCTCACGAAGAGCAACCACAGCATTCTTTCCAAGTCTGCAAAGAGCCTGTGAAAGGCCTACGCTGACAGTAGTCTTTCCCTCACCTGCAGGAGTAGGATTAATCGCTGTGACAAGCACAAGCTTGCCATCAGGCTTTTCCATACTGCGCTCATAAAGCTCATTAGAAAGCTTTGCCTTATACTTGCCATAGAATTCGAGGTCATCCTCGTCTATACCGATCTTAGCTGCCACATCACGGATATGCATCATCTTGCATTCCTGTGCGATCTCGATATCTGTTTTCATATATCCTCCTAACTGTTAGTAAGCAACTGTTCAAATTCTTCCATAGTCATAAGGATCTTACGAGGCTTAGTACCCTCTTCAGGCCCTACAACTCCAGCTTCCGTAAGCTGATCAACTATTCTGGCCGCCCTGTTGAATCCAACCTTATACATGCGCTGTATAAGACCGATAGAAGCCTTCTGTTTCTCAATTATGAATCTTCCGGCCTGTTCAAAGTAAGCGTCCCTTTCCTGCCCAAATGCCTGACTCTCGCTCATGGCAGGCGCAACAATATGAGATTCAACTGATTCATTGTATGAAACCGGTGCCGAATTATTCTCGAGATATTCAGTTACAGCATTGACCTCATCATCAGACACAAATGCACCCTGAACACGGACAGGATTTGGATAATCTCCAGGGAAGTAAAGCATATCACCCTTGCCGAGAAGATTCTCGGCTCCAACTCTGTCTATGATGGTTCTTGAATCAGTACCACTCGAAACCGCAAATGCGATCTTAGACGGAACATTGGCCTTGATCAGACCTGTTATGACATTGACCGTAGGTCTCTGAGTAGCTATAACAAGATGTATGCCGCAGGCTCTTGCAAGCTGTGCAAGACGAACGATAGATGCTTCTACCTCGCTCTGCGCAGCCATCATAAGCTCTGCCATCTCGTCTACTATTATGACTATCTGAGGAAGCTTTTCTAACTTCTGATCCTCAGGGACAGTCTTGTTGACATCCTCAACTCTCTGATTATAACCCTTAAGGTCACGGGCGTTGATCTTAGCGAAGAGATTATATCTTCTATCCATCTCCGAAACTGCCCAATTAAGCGCTCCAGCAGCCTTCTTAGGCTCTGTCACAACAGGAATCAGAAGATGCGGGATCTTGTTGTAGACCTTAAGCTCGACAACCTTAGGATCGACCATGATCATCTTGACATCCGAAGGCTTAGACTTATATATAAGGCTCATGATTATGGTATTGATACATACCGACTTACCAGAACCTGTCGAACCAGCTATCAGAAGATGCGGCATCTTCGCAAGATCTGCAAGTATGATATGACCGCTTATGTCCTTACCTATGGCAACACACAGGTTCGAAGGATGCTCCTTGAATTCCTTGGACTCTATGAGTTCACGGAAGTTAACCGCTGACTTATCCGTGTTAGGAACCTCTATACCAACAGCGGACTTGCCAGGAATCGGTGCTTCGATCCTTATATCCCTTGCAGCAAGCGAAAGCTTAATATCATCCTGAAGATCGACGATCTTCCTAACCTTAACACCAGGCTTAGGAGTAACCTCATACTGAGTAACAGTAGGACCCTTAGTCGCATTAGTAACAGTAGCATCCACACCGAACTCGCGAAGCGTTTTGGTAAGCTTTGCTGACACTTCCCTAAGCTCCGAATCAGACCCCTTATAAGCCTTCTTATCTTCAGGCTTAAGAAGATATACAGGTGGAAATGTATACTCAGGCTCCTTATTAACACCTGTAAGTTCCCTTACCTCTCTTCCAAGATCAGCCTGCAAAAGTGAAAGATCTGCAGCATCAGAACCAGCAGACTGTGCTGACGACGGTGTAACCGATGGTGTAACCGGCTGTGCAACCGGTTGCATAACAGGCTGCATAACAGGCTCTGGTGCTGGCATTATAACAGGCTCTATGATAGGCTGAGAGTATGACTCTGCACTCGGTGTTTCATATTCTTCTGTTTTAGCTATAGCCATATCTATCTGCTTAGAAAGATCAGCTATAGATTCATCATAACTGTCATCTATAGTATGAACTGGTGCGAAAGCACGCTCCTGTCTCTCGGGGAAAAGTTCTTCCTTCACATCGAAGTTCTCGATATCCTTCGAGAAGATAACAGGATTTACGTTAGTTGCATCCACCTTCTTAAGGTCCTGCATGAAGTTGAGATTATCTACAACTGGTGCTTCATAGGTATTATCTTCAGCATGATCATA
>DOVJ01000078.1 GCA_003520145.1 Eubacterium sp. | reverse complement strand
CAAAAGCCACAGCAGTATTCGACCATAATACTTGATTCTTTTCTTTTACTATCATAATCTATTATATCCTACATAAAATCAAACATCATAGTTATAACATATGGAATCATCCCAAGAATAAGACTAACTACAGGTATCCAGAGAATCTTCGTATTCTTACTAGCGATTCCAACTATCGTCATAATAAACCCTAGCTATCTCCTTCATGCCTGCTTTATCTTTTTTCGCTTTTCCATATACTTCACAAACTTATCAAACCATACTTTAACAAGTGCACCGCAAGGAACTGCAAAAAGCATACCTACTATTCCGCTTAGCTTTCCACCTATGAAAAGTGATAACACAACCAAAAGCGGATGTATCTGTATCTGATTGCCAAGAAGCATAGGATTTACTATATTACCATCGATAAACTGTATAACACATAATACAATCAAAGCGATTATCATATGCTTATAATCAGCAGTCGCTATTCCTACGATTATAGTTGAGCCATATCCGAGGATAGGTCCAAAGTACGGCACCAGATTACCGACGCCAGTTAAGAGTCCTATCAAAGCAGCATACTTGATATTCACTATAGAAAATGCTACGGTTACCGATACTCCCATCAGAATAGCATCTATTACCTGGCCTCTTATATATCCTGAAAAAACAGTATCTGCATCATGTACAAATTCAGAAAGAAAAGCAACATGCTTCTTAGGCAAAACAGCCTTCAGCGCTCTCTTCCAATAATTCAACAGATTCTCGCCATCAAGAAGGAAGTATATAGTAAACACTATGGTAATAATCACAACAGTAAATGCACCCGTTATATTGCCAACGCTCTTTAACATACCGCTTGTAACATGCTTTACCACATCTCCAAGTCTGTCAACAGCTTCATCGATGATTGCATCCAGGTTATTAGAGGATATATTCATGCGCTCCAGCTTTTCAACCAGCTCATTATAAAGCGTATCATATCCTTCAGCAACAGTTACTGTAAGCTTCTGGAAATCTATATCCTTAGTATAACGTATGCCCTTTGTGATAGATATTACCAAAGCGCTTATGATCAAAGATATGATTGCCACCACAACGAGAGAGAGAATCAAAACAGCCAGTTTTCTTACTGTTTTATCCTTATGCTTAAGAGGACCTATCTTTTTTAGAAGTCCTTCTATCTTCTTCATCAGCGGATATATAAGATATGCAAATATAAAGCCGGCAGTAACAGGCTTAAGAAGGATCATTATCCAATTAAAGCCCTTAACTATCGCACCAGTTATATCTTCTATATTGTCTACTACCTTATACATAGCCATAAGAATAAGACATGTAACTATTACATAGCCTGATATTATGCTGTATCGCTTTATGAGATGAAGTTTCTCCTGTTTCGGTCCATGATTATTCTTAGAAGGCGCCGAAACATTTTCAGTTGTGGTTTTTGTTTCAGTCTCAGCTTTGGTCTCAGCTTTGGTCTCAGTCTTAGTTTCAACTAATATCTCTTCAGCCTTTACAACCTGTTTAGCGGTCTTATTAACTTTTGAATTCTTCTTTGACATATTCATCCCCTATTGTCAATTATTACTTCTATGTCAGCATAATCTGAGATATACGCAACACAACTCCCCTATAGGAAGTGTATTCATCTCACGCTTATATTCCCTAAAGCCAAGCGCTTCATAACATCGCCTTGCCGGAATATTATCCTCGTATACGCCTATATCTATATGCTTTGCACCAAGTTCTTCTTTGGCAAATGCTATGGCAAGCGAAAGCATGACCTTAGCTATACCCTGACCACGCTTTGATGGGTCTACTATGATAAACCCAAGTCTCATGCTCGTTCTGTCTTCCTTATCAGGATAGCGAAGTGTCACATGGCCAACTACGCTTTCATCATCATCCACCAGCACATAGGCATAGAAATCTCCTGATTCTATCATAGGCTTATAGTTAGCGTCTATATCTGACGGCTCTATCGGATACTTGTTATATCGGTCAGCTGACCAACGGTAGAACTCGTCTTTGGATGTAATAAAACTACAGATATCCGAAGCATCAGAACTTTTATATGCTCTTAGTTTCATATGCCCTCACATCAAAACCTATGTATAAAAAGTCCGCTTCTTAACTTAGGTTCAAACCATGTGCTCTTAGGAGGCATGAGAAGTCCTGCGTCTGCTACTGCAAAAAGCTCATCGATAGATGTCGGATACATAAGGAAAGCAACCTTCATATCAGTATGGCATCTTCTCTCAAGCTCTACACTTCCTCTGATTCCGCCAACAAAGTCAATCCTCTTATCAGTCTTAGGATCACCTATTCCCAAAACAGGACCAAGAATATTATCCTGAAGCAAAGACACATCAAGTCCCTTAACAGGATCAGAAGACCTTATACTGTCCTTAGCACTCAGAAGATACCATACATCATCAAGATACATAGCACATTCGCCCTTCTTAGAAGGTCTTAAGACCTTAGAAGAAATCTCTTTTACCTCATAACACTCCTTAAGCTTAGCCAGGAACTCCTCACTGCTAAGACCATTAAGATCCTTCACAACACGGTTATAATCCATGATCATAA
>DOVJ01000229.1 GCA_003520145.1 Eubacterium sp. | reverse complement strand
AAGATCAAATACAGCCGCAGAATTCTCTTCATCAAGACTTCCGGTCGGCTCATCAGCAATTATTACATCACAGTTTTTAAGACTACTGCGAAGAAGCGCTGTTCTTTGCATCTCACCGCCCGAAAGTGTTTCAGATGGCTGAAAAGGATCTTTTATACCGAATCTCTTTAGATTATCTTCAATCATATCGTCTGATATATCCGTTCCCGCATATAACTGAGCCAGTTTTATATTCTCGAGTGCAGACAGTCCATCCACAAGATTAAAACCCTGAAATACAAATCCAACCTCTGTTCGTCTATATGAATCAAGATCTTCACTTATGTCCTTTCCGTTATACAATACACTTCCTTCATCAGGAATCTCAAGACCGCCAAGAATATTGAGAAATGTCGACTTACCACAGCCCGACCTTCCTACGATGAATGTTATCTCGCCTTCTCTTATATCAAGACTTATACCACATAGAACATCTCTTTTTTCATATGATTTTTTTATAGCTTTTATGTTGATCATCAACGACTCGCCTCACCTTGAAATATCCACTTATTCTTAATCCTTTTCAGATTAAGATCCAATATAGCCTTATTAAGCGCTTCATTATCTCTAACATTAACAGAAGATATAGCAGAACATAATATCCTCAGTTCTTCTTCTTCTCCCACAACTGGCTCCATATGTATATAGTATTCATGCAAAGCCTCCTGTGCAGACTCATCTCCATATAGTTTTGCAACATCATAATAACCTCCATAACCTAAAAAGCTGTTCGGATTATCAAGAGGATATTGAGCAAAGTATTCACCCCACGCCTCTACCCAGGATCTGGTTTTTTCAAGATCAACCCTGTCAATTATGTCAAAAGCGCTCAACACCATTATTATATCTCCACCTGCGTTATAAAAACTTTTTCTGATTCCCTCATATGGCATCTCGAATTCGAATTCACTATAGATTTCTACTATTCTTCTCTTTATTTCTTCGCTATGCGGCAAATCATCTCCAAGTTCTCTATATAATTCATAACTAATAGATAACATATCTTGTTCCGTCTCATTAGCACCGGCGTACGATCCCCATGAATACAATCTATGTTCCTTGTTGTAGAATGATTCCAGATGCTTATCAATCACCCTTTTATCATACTTTATACCAAGCCTCTCACATGTTCCGATATACCACATGAGCTTTAAAGGGTTTCTGTAATAGTCGTAACTTGCATATCTAAGTGGGCTCAACTGTTTTTTTAATAGTTTGATTTGCTCTTCGTCACCAAACATCTGTGCAACTGTTACACAAGAATATGCATTCTGAATATCTATCCTTTTATAAGTAGTGAGTCTCCTGTAAACCAGCACCGATACCAGTATAATAATCACAGCTATCGACAGAATCACTACATGCTTTTTCTTAATCTTCTTATGTTTCTTCATATTATCTCTCCATAACAATATATATCCGGCAGCTGCAGATGCCGGATAAACAACTAAATATTCACTTTATCAGAACCAGCACGAGCATCTGTCAGAACTAAAACTATAATTTACCGAATTAATTCTCACAGTCGATTCTGTATGATATTTTATTGTTTGACTTTGCAAACAGAAAGTTTTAACCCCATATACACGATAATTATGATTACTTGTAACCTGCCACGTATCATCATGTTCATAAGTCCATGTGGCATAGCCAGTTCCATAATCCATACTAACACCTGGCGGAGATGAAATCGATGCAGAAGTTCCCACAACTGCAGACCAATCCGCATAATCAGTATGTACTATCTTATCTGCATTATATGGATCATATCCCCAATATCTTGTATGTGACACACCATCAATGTATATATCATATTCGCTTGTACCAAGATACAGCAAGAGAAGATTAATATGTAGCTTATGAGTTATCTTATCCTCGTAATCAGTACTACACAGACCATACTGGGTCTCCTTCACACCACTGCCTGATTTTTCTTCAGCAGGTACACTTTCTGTTATAAGCATGCACATAAGGCATATACTTAAAACAAACGTTAAAAGCCTCTTCAATTATTATATCCTCCTATTTTTCTCTGCACAAAAACAAAAAAGCTGCATAACCTGCAGCCTAGTGCAGCTTTGCAACCAATCGATCATAGTAGGGTATACCGTAGATATTTAGCTTTGCGTCCTCACGTTTCCATAAGTTTGCCCATATGTCCGTATGCAGTTATACCTGTAACGTCAAGGGTTGTGACGTTACAGGAGCTATTATACATCATCTAATTCCCTTTGTCAAGCCCTTTTCTGAAAAAAACACCTTGAAAACACGAAAAGTCCGACATTCCTTGCACACAAATCGCAGAATATCGGGCTTTTCAAGCATTATTCCTCTCACATTGATTCTAGTTCTTCCCACATATAGTACCACTCAGGAAGCAACACGCAGTTCTTCACAAGTCCCGGCTTAGCGACAACCCAGAAGAACTTATTATCTTCGAGGAGTCTTCCGACCATGTTCTTGTCTGCTATGGCATAGCACTCATATATATCCTCGAGACCATCCATATCAGGCTTATTGACCATATCGTTAAGAAGATAAGGGTCCTTAAGATATCTGACAGAATCTGTGAAGTACACCTTCACATGGTACTCACTGTCTGTTTTATAATTCCTTATAACAGCCAGATATACGCTTCCAACCTTCCATATCTTACTCTGTTCCTCTAAGATTTCCTTCTCTATATCGCCGAAGGACTTATTGTTCTTAATTGTCTCGAATTCCTCATTCTCGAGGTGCTTTTCAAAGAGGTTCTTCTGATGAACAACATGATTTTCGAATAGTATCTTACCAAGCTCCTCAGAAGTAAGCTTTTTCTTCTCATAATCATACTTTTGCCTAACCATTTTTCTCTTACGCAAGCCCTTATAGAGATTAAGAACAGACAGAACCACAACCATGAGAGGGATTATGATAGAGAGTATCCACCACTCAAGGTTTGACATAACTATGGCATCGGCCTCTTCACCCTTGAAGTAATACACTTTTACCGTATCTCCGGATTGAGAAAAAACACTTCTGGCATTGATCTTATATATCTTGCCATCTATCTCATACTGCAGCTTAGCCCCATCCTCGATGCGGGTTGCCACAGCGCTTTCACCCTTCACATAATACTTTACTTCCTTGGCTATGATTGTTATACCCACCAAAAGAGTGGCGCCAAATATGATAAGCAGTGCGATCCATATGGACTCTTCCCTAAGCTTGTCTTTCAATGTCTGTTTTATCGGCATATAACAGTCCTCCCTTATCATGATCCTATGTATCGATTATATCATATTTGACGTCATATTGTTAGTTATTTCACATCTTTTTTCTTATTTTTCTCATGATGATCGTAAGCACTATGACGATGATGAGTGCCACGATCACAAGTATGCCTATGATATACACCATAGCCGGACTTGTAT
>DOVJ01000171.1 GCA_003520145.1 Eubacterium sp. | reverse complement strand
GTTATAATAATCTATGGGGTAACCCCCAGGTCAATACCAAATTAGAAAAAAAGGGAAAAAATAATGAACAGTTCAGAATACACGCTTTCGATGAAGGAATTTGCGACGATATGCCACACTACGCGTGACACATTAAGACACTATTATGAGAATAAGATCATAGAGCCATATATCGACCCTGATAACGGATATCACTATTATTCACCAACCCAGGTTTCGACATACTATCATGTACTCGCACTCAAGAACATCGGCTTTTCTCTTTCTGAGATCAAATCGATGATGAACTCAACAGACCCTGATTTCTTCAGACCACTTCTGTTTCAGAAAACTGAAGCCATAAAGAAAAAAATAGCCGCCCTTGAAAACGACCTCAACACCATATCCACCTATAATCTCGTATTTGAAGGCGCAGACAACGGCCGTTCAAAAGGAAAGATACTTACTCATACCATCCCTGACGTATATATAATCGAAACCCTTATAGATTCAGACAACGCCTACAACTTAAGCGACATAACTCTTAAGCTTGGCTCACACATAGCACGCTTGCAGAATAAAAG
Organism: Eubacterium sp.; assembly: GCA_003520145.1. Lineage (GTDB taxonomy): Bacteria > Bacillota > Clostridia > Lachnospirales > Lachnospiraceae > UBA9775. The sequence goes on along the minus strand of DOVJ01000171.1, from coordinate 2,771 downwards.
CAATGCATTTCCAGTAGGAGCCACTATAGATTACCAAAGCTTTATGAACAGAGATTACAGATATTCTAAGATCTTCTCGATATCTCTTAGCAAAGCTGCCGATATCACTAACTGCATAGAAGGTCCATCACACAGGATAATTACCTATACGCCTACCGATGATGAAAGTATAACAGATGCATATAAAAAGCTTGAAGACCACATAAAAAAAGACCATATAGATGTGAAGTCTGATCTTTTTATAATCAACCTCGTCAATCTATATGGCCAGGGGCAGGATCACTCCTACCTTAAGTACTTATTCTTTTTTGTGTGAAAACATCCTTTCGCATAGGAATATACTTAACAAACCTACAAGAATCACAGCGATTACAGAGTAGTTTCCAGCCTTGAATTCTTCGTCAAACAAAGTTTCACCATTATTAAAATGATCATAATAAAACTCTCTCACTATAACAAAAGGTACAGAATTCAGTATAAAGAGAAACGCGAATACCAATTTCATATAAAAACAATATCTACGCATAGCCAAAGTTCTCTTTATATCCGGACGTCTAAGCATAAGAAGTAATCTAATGGATTTAATGATTAATACCGCCGTGATTAGTGCAAAACCAGCAATAAGCAAGTTAAAACGCCCAAATCTAGTATTATAAAAATCCACATCATTGACTTTAGTTATGGCAAATCCAAGCTCAGCCGATATACAATCAGCTACGCTTACCTTGTCGCCCATTATACTGATATTCCTAACGAACAGATTCGCTATTACGTACGCGCATGCCGCTAAGCCAAGAAGTATATTTCCCCAAGGTGCACCTGACTGTGTAAGCTCATCTTCTGCACTCCATTCATGAAGCCTTCTTGGCTTAAGTGAATATACAATAAAACAAGCACCTATCCATCCGAACAAACGAACAAACTCACGTACTAATGCCATAAGATTCTCAGCATCTTCTAGTTTTTTAGCTACGAAAAAACTCGATACGCATATAATCACGCCTACAACAAATGCCTCCAATGCAGACATTCTTTTTATTCTATCAAACAGTTCTCTCACGCCTTGCATCCACAGCTTTCACAAAATACAGCATCATCAGGAAGCTGTTTTCCACAGCCTGTGCAGAATCTCATCTTCTTAGGTTCAGCCATTGGTGCAGCAGGTTTAGGAACTATCGCAGAGAAATCGATAACTTCGACTTTAACACCACATTTGTTGCAAAATATACTGTCCGACGTTATGATAGCGCCGCACTTTTCGCACTTTCTCTTGCCCTCAAGACTGAGCTCATACTGCCCCCACAGTTTCTCCAAAGCCTCAGCTTCCTTAATCGCACTCACATCTGCAGCAAATTCAGCGCTTGCATTGTCCTTATTCGCATTATAATACTTCATACCAAGTGCCCTGATAGCATCATTGACCTCTGTGATTGCAGCCGCATGACCATTCTTCGCTGCCATAGCTTCAGGTGTAACACCTGATGATACTGTATCTGTTGTTGATCTGTTTCCAAGTATGTTCAAAGCCATAGTAAAATCTCCTTTTTTATAATATTTAGGGCTAAACCCATCGCAAAGCCCGCATGAGAATATTTTACTATATTTTCGGCCAAAACTCAACCTATCATTCAAAACAACTCACATTCAGCCTTGAATTCGAGTCCGATTATGTATATAATAGTGTATGTAACATTTTCAAAAAAGGAGTACTCAACATGAGTTTCAAGTTTTTAGCTAAGCTTCCTTCTCCTTCAGAAATCAGAGAAATGATTCCTCTGACCGAAGAGCAGAAGAAGATAAAAGCACAGCGTGATGAAGAGATAGCAAGAGTTATCAGAGGCGAGGATGACCGTTTTCTGGTTATTATCGGTCCTTGTTCTGCCGATAACGAGGAATCAGTATGTGATTACATAAGGAGACTTAAGCCTATTCAGAATGATGTCAAGGATAAGCTCATACTCATACCTCGTATATATACCAACAAGCCAAGAACTACAGGCGATGGCTATAAGGGTATCGCTTCACAGCCAGACCCAACCAAGGCGCCTGACATGATTGAAGGCGTTATCGCCATGCGTAAGATGCACATCCGTGCCATAGCAGAAACAGGACTTTCTGCAGCAGATGAGATGCTCTACCCAGAAAACTGGGGTTATGTAGAAGACCTTCTCTCATATGTAGCCATAGGCGCGCGTTCTGTTGAAGATCAGCAGCACCGCCTCACTGTAAGTGGCTTTGATGTGGCAAGTGGTATGAAGAATCCTACCAGCGGTGACTATTCAGTTATGCTTAACTCTGTCTATGCTGCACAACACCCTCACCACTTCGTATACAGAGGCTTCGAGGTTGAGACAAGCGGCAACCCTCTTGCACATGTGGTTCTTCGAGGAGCAGTCAACAAGCACGGCAACTCCATAACCAACTATCATTACGAGGATCTCAGCCTTGTATATGAGAAGTACATGTCTATGGACCTTAAGAATCCTGCTGCGATAATCGACTGCAACCACGCCAACTCGGGCAAGAAGTTCAAGGAGCAGATTCGTATCTCCAAGGAGATCATGCACAACAGAAAGATCTCAACAGACATACACAAGCTTGTCAAGGGTCTTATGATTGAGAGTTATATCGAAGAAGGCTCCCAGAAGATCGGTGAAGGCTGCTATGGCAAGTCCATAACCGACCCATGTCTTGGATGGGAGGATTCTAAGAATCTTATCTATGACATAGCTGATAAAGCATAATGAGTTCAAGTCTCGCACCGCGAGACT
>DOVJ01000069.1 GCA_003520145.1 Eubacterium sp. | reverse complement strand
GGAATCATGTCTAGAATCGCACCTGAACTTGAAAGACGAGGATATCACTACTTTGACTGGAACGTATCCAGCGGTGATGCAGGTGGAACTAAGGATGCGAGGGGTGTCTATAAGAATGTTGTGGATGGCTGTAAGGGTATGAAAAAGAGTGTAGTTCTCATGCATGATATACATGATTACACTGTGGATGCGATTGAAGATATTATAAAGTGGGGGCTTGATAACGGTTATACATTCCTTCCTCTAAGGGAGAACAGTTATGGGTCTCATCATAAGATAAGCAATTAAGAGGTTTGTTATGAAATCAAAAGGGAGTGCATTACTTACATTATATCTTGTGATCAGCATAGTGCTGGATCTGGCGGCAGCAGGTTTTTGTATCTTATCACTTGTTGTTTTTTATCTGGATCATGATTATGAGTACATAGAGATGATATGGGCAGTCTTGATCATACCTGTATTTGCTTTTTTGGTCAATCTGATGACTTTGATAAAAGGGCGCGAAACCAAAAGGACAAATGGTCAGAGATTTGGATTGGCCGTAATCCTAAAAGCGTTTTTTTTCAACCTGGGATTTGGTATAATATATATCACTCCGTTATTCATCGACGAAAACAAAGCAGCATTTTTCTTCTTTATGGTTCTGGCTGTGATTTTCGGAATAAGTAGTTTAGGTATGTATAAGTTAGGTGCTTCTTCAAAAAGAAGTGTTGCATATCCGACTTATGACAAGAAGAGGTTTAGTGGATTTGATGGTAAAGCAAATCTTAGAGGAGCAATCGGTGAGCTGTGTTATATTAATGGGGCTAATCCAAGAAGTGTTGATCAGATGAGGAGTCTTCCAGGATATGATCGTATAGGGCAGTACGCAGCCCTGCCGATTGTATATATGCTTAAGTGGCTTATAGACCATGATTATATGACTGAGAAGTTTTATAGAAGATCAGGCATAAATAATCCGGAAGATGCGAAGTATGCTAATCCTATGGAACTTTTTCAGAAGCAGGAGTATGTCATAGGCATAAAAGATATCAAGAGTGAGATATTAGGATTCCTTGATTCTTATTATGTGATACAGGATCTGTACAGATTTAATTGTACATATGCATATTACATAAGGGATTATTATGAACAGGTTGTATCGAAGCAGTCTAACATAGTTTTCTGCAGAGAGTATTCTAGTCAGGCGCAGGAAGATATGAATCGCAAGATTGATGAGGCATATCTTGATTATATACATGAATATGGTGAAGAGGTTGACACAGAGAGAAAGCTTAGCTGGAGAACTGAAGGGGTGGAGCTTGCTCTCTATACTGTCGGTCATGTTCATGAAGATTATATAGACAACTGTATGAATATGCTTGAGAGCCTTGATGATCGTGATAGAGAGAACTTAAAGAAAGAAGATAATATCGATATTATTATATATGAACCTAAGGATGATAGATGCGCGGTCGTGCTTAGAGCTGAAGAAGATTCTGAAGATTACTCTGGCGTGTGCGTAACTGTATTTGACGGTGTTGTGACAGCTGTGTGTGGAATCGAGGATTACACATCACCATGGACTATGAAGAATATGTATAAGGCCGATGCTCTTAAGTCAAATGTTGAGGAAATCGCATATGTACCGATTGTACCGCAGGGACTTGGCGGCGGTTTAGAACCATCGAATATGATATATCTGCCGGCTTATGCCATAGGTTATAAGAATTATGTGGATAATCTTTTGTGTGCATATCACAGGATGATCAAAGGGCTTGAGGTTATATATAAGCCTATATATGGAGATAAAGCAAAGATTCCTGAATTTATATATGTTGAAGCAAAAGCTGATGGAAGAGAAGTATTTGAAGAGAGGATAGATGTAGTATGGAATTAGCTCGTATAACAGCCGAACAGGTCGCAATCCTCTTCATACTTATATGTGCGGGTTACTTGGTCGCTAAGATGGGTGTTATAGAAGCGGGAGCAAAGAAGGCTTTTTCTAATCTTCTTGTATATCTCATAATTCCTGCGATGATACTCAATTCATATATGACTGGTTTTAACTTGGATATATTGAACAATCTTCTGAAGGAGTTCTTATATTCAACCATACTTCTTGTGGTCGGAATAGTGGTTACACTGGTGGCTTTTAGCCGCAATAAGGAAGCGAATGTTCCAATCATTAAGTTTACTTGTTCTTTTTCTAACGCAGCTTACATGGGATTTCCACTTATACAGGCACTGTATGGCAGTGAAGGACTTCTCTATGCCAGTGCATTTGTAACTATGTACAATATCCTTTTGTGGACTGTAGGATATGCTATCGTCAGTCGGAAAGCAAGTTTGAAGGAGATTGCTCACAGCATAATAACCACGCCTGTTATTATGTCGGTTGTGGTTGGACTTGTCATATTCTTGTGCAGGATACCGATTCCGCATATCGTCAAGCAGCCGATAAGCTATATCGGTAGTATGAATACGTCACTTTCTATGATAGTGACCGGAATACTTATCGCGAGCAGTAATATGGGCAAGATTATAAGGAATAAGAACATCCCGAAGATATTGCTGGTGCGTATGCTTATCATACCAGCATTGTGTCTTGGCATATTTAAGCTCATGGGACTATCTGGAACAGTAGCTAATATCGCTATTATGTTAGAATCCTGCCCATGCGCGGCGATAACATCAGTGTTCGCTGTGCAGTTTGGATATGATGAAGATCTCGCTGCCGGAGCAGTAGTTATATCTACGCTTATAAGTATAGTTACGCTTCCAGTGGTGGCATATCTTGTGTCAAATATATGATTGGCTGTAAAAAAATCACCGGGACACGTCAAGATGGTATGTGTCCTGGTGATTGCTTTTTACATATTCTATTATGCTAATATCTCTTTTACCGCATTAGCGATTGCTTCGTCCTTGCAGTTAGCAAAGAAGAGTTCAGCGAACTTCTCGCCGCTTACAGCACCCTTAACGAGGTCCTTATCGAGGTTCTTAAGGATAGTTACCATATCTGTGTGTGTAACCTTCTTAACTTCGTCAAGAATCTTCTTGTTGCGCTGTTCTGGAACGACTCTTTCCTTAGGATAGCCACCGCCTGGTTCACCCTCGAAAAGCTTCTCGAATATATACTGGAGGTTGAGTTCTGCGCCCCAACCGAAGCCCTTTGCAAAAGGAAGAGCGATAGCGTTTCCGTTGTTGATCTGGCTGAACATATAAGCATCAGATGGATCAACTATGTGACCGCAAAGCACGCCTGGGAAAGAGTTAAGTGCAAGCATAGCACCTTCACCAGTACCACAGCCTGTTACAACAAAATCAGCAGCACCGCTGTTAAGAAGGATAGCTGCGAGGATACCATTCTGAACATAAGTAAGAGAGTTAGAATCCTCTGCAGAATACATACCATAATTGTCAACAACATGTCCCTTTGTCTTAGCTACAGCAGAAAGAGTATCATAAATCATAGAATTCTTAGCTGCCTGACTATTCTCATTAATCAATGCAATACGCATAATATAAAACCTGCCTTTTTCTTTGATTATGGGCTTTACAAAAGCCACATTGACATAATTGTAGCTTATATATTTGCATTTGTCAATATGCATTAAATATGCTATAATCATATCCAAAGGGAGATTATTATGGACGAGAGTTTATTTTTGGATAATATCAAGCTTCTTTTGGAGCTTGCCAAGGCGAATGAAGGAAGGCTTACGAAGGAAGAGGTTTGCAAAACATTTGCCGAGAACATAGAAGATAAGGATTATAAGACCATCTGTGCTTATCTTACAGCAAAGGGCGTTACAGTCGATGATTATGAAGGCGGCGCTGGAGAATTCGCTGTTGAAGAAAGTAGTGCAACTGACAGTGATGAGGCTTATGAAGGCAGTAAGGTGTCCACTTATTATGCGGATGACTTAGCTGACCTTGACACATCCGGATATGATGTGATGAAGCTTTTTGACAGATGCAAAGAAGGCGATTTAGTTGCCAGGGAGCAGCTTATAAGCAGGTATCTTAAGGATGTAAGAGAGTGGGTTATGCCATTTGCTTATGAGTGGGTTAACGAGGAAGACCTTCTTGGCAACGCCAACATATCTTTGGTAAATGCTGTGGATGACGTTATCTCAGAGGCTCCGAGGGATGCTTTTGAAGTAGAGGCACTCATACGTGAAGCAGTTCTTGATCATATGTCTGTTATCATGAATGAGGAGAATGAAGCTAGATATACAGGTGAATCCGTTGCAGGGCTTATCAATGATATGCGTCATGTGGCCAGAAGCCTGTCTAAAGAGGGTGATGTTACGCTTGAAGCTGTGGCTGAATACATGCACATAGATGATGAGCGCTTAGAACTTATAAAGGAGATTGTAGGCAAGGATAGGGATATTCTTGGTGAACTATAAGGGGGAATCATATGGCGAAGAAGTGTCCTTTTTGTGCATCTATACATGATGACAGCGTAGAGAGGTGTAATATATGTGGCGAGGACCTGACTAAGGTTCCTCGTTACGATGAATTATCAAGTGAATATGACCCTTATAAGGCGAAAACCGAGCAGAATGTGGTCATAGAAGAGATAACTGATGACAGGGTCTATAAAGATCCGAATGAAAAAGAAAAGCGAACATATACAGAATCAAGGAAAGAAGGTACTTATTACAGTTCTACTGGATATACCGACGAATCATATTATCATCCTGACCCGTCGACTATGAATAACAGTGGCAATCCTAATCACTACTATGGTCAGCAATCCGACAAGAGTCGTATAGCTGCTGGTTTGCTTCAGATTTTTCTTCCGGCTTTTGGTATCGGAAGGATATATCTGGGCTATGTAGGTATAGGAATCGCACAGATTCTTCTATCATTCTTCTGCTGTGGATTAGGCATTCCATGGTGTTTTATAGACGGTATATATATACTTTGCGGCGGTACTAAGACTGATGCTGATGGACAGAGGCTTGAATAGATAGAATAAGTAAAAAATGTCTTGTGTTTTTAGCGATTTAGTGATAGAATATCATTATAGATAAAATTTGAAAGGAGATCTGCGATATGTGTTTACCACATGGTTATGATGATACTCTCAAGAATAAGGTAGATGAGCTTATTAAGAAGCTTAAGAAAGAAGAAGTACAGGAAGTTAAAGAGGAGAAGAAGATTAACATCGTTCTTGTTATCCTTGGTATCGTTGCTTTCGTACTTGCAGTAGCAGGAATTGCATATGCTGTATATAGATATCTTACCCCTGATTATCTTGATGAATTTGAGGATGAATTCGAAGATAAGGATGTTGAAGACGAATTCGAAGATGAAGAGGACTAATTCGAGAGAGATTGTCTCATAATTGAACGTATAGAGATATACATGATTTTTATAACCGCCGACTTTGTTTGGCGGTTTTTTTGGATTAATGGAAGGAAATTAAAAACCTATGAAAAAGGGTGAGATATACGAAGGCGTAGTTAGAGAAGTAAGATTTGGCAATAAGGGAATAGTTGAGACCGAAGAAGGCGTGATCATTGTCAAGAACGTGCTTCCTGGTCAGGTATTATCAGTGCAGATCAAC
>DOVJ01000099.1 GCA_003520145.1 Eubacterium sp. | reverse complement strand
CCAGTTGGTCCTAATACATAATAATTACCAGTACCACCCTTTCTATATCCACCAGCACCATCTTCATCAAGTGCCCAAAGTACATATGTATCGATGAGTGTATCCTCATCTGAGCTATCGATAAGATTGATAACTCCTGTTCCATCTGAAGGAACATCTGTCATAATATTATGAAGGAGCTTGATCTCCGGAAGACTCATATACTTATACTTCTCCATAACATTCTGTGCCACAAGTGTAGCATTGTGTCTGCGCTTTGCTTTACCATTCTCTCTCGCAGCATTAGCAAAAGCGCCTGCAATTGGTATAAGCACGGCTGTTACTATAGCAACTGATATGATCAGCTCTATAAGAGTAAAGCCTCTGCTCTTATGCAGTTTTTTTCCTTTCGTATTTTTCATAACATCCTCCATTCATACTTTTAGATGATTATCACAAGAGAACCAGATATATAATACCTGATTCTCCTGTCTTATTAATCATCAGTGTACTGTTACATCACCCGAATGCTCGAAGAATATTCTTGCATTATTCATGTCATCGTTGATTCTACCTACATTGACAGTTCTGTCAGATGTGTTCTCAACTCTAACCTTACATGTAACCTTATCTACATCGTCAACTCTTACAGAGCTTGAGAGAAGGATATCGATTGTATCGCCAGCAACAAACTTAGTTGCAGCCTGCTTCTTCTCATCAACCTGATACTCGATAGAGTAATCATTATTAGAACCTGAAACCTTAATTACAACTGTATGCTCCTTGTTACCATTACCACTTATCAAAGAGTTACCAGTCTTATCACTTGTGAATCCAGCGATAACGCTATCAAGTGATGAACCATATGGATTTACAAGTACGAAGAAATCAGAATCTGTTCTGATCCTATCAATATTGCTCATACCTGTTGTTGTAATATCAGGACTGAATGTAGATGATGTGAAGAGACCATCCTGTCCCTTACCATAGAGAACTGAGAAGATATTAGCCTGCTCAGGAACTCTGTCGCCACCTACAATTGAATAGAAGTTAAAGAGCGCTTTACCCTTAACAAGCTTGGTCTGATCATCATAGGTAAGAGTAATATTAGAGAAACCACACTTCTTAACATTCTCATTGACCGCACGGATGAACTGCTTTGCATCGCCATATGAAGCAAGGAATTCAATAGTTGTAGGTTCAACCACTGCAGTAAGTATCTTAGAATCCATAGTCTTAATAGACTGATTAGTAGGATCCTGTGGAAGGTTATACACATTAATCCAGTTATTCTCTGTCTCAAGGTCTCTTAAGAAGAGTAAGAGGTACTCCTGTGTGTTGTTAGCTGCATACTTAGACACAATCGCGTCTGACTTAGCAGTAAAAGCACTGATTTCTCTCTTATAAGACTCACTCTTCTTGTCATAATCACGAAGAATCTTTACTTCTGATTCAAGTGGCGATATTTCATCCTTAAGCTTATTAGATTTATCATTGAAAAGATCCATCCATGCAAATTTAACAGAAAGTGCTATGAGAACAAAAGCAATAAATCCTAACAAAAGCTGCTTTTCTTTTTCACCGAATTGCATTGTCATAATTACTTGTCCTCCTTCTTAGTTTCTTCTGTCTTAGTTTCTGTCTTAGTAGTAGACTTCTTTGCAAGTCCAGCTTCTTCAAGAATCTGCTGTTCAAGATTAGTTGGATTTACTATATCAAAGCTTAAACCGAATTCTACTATCTTAAGGTTATCGTTACTAAGAGATTCCTTACCACCTGTTGAGCTAACGTTCTTTAAAAATGGTACATTCTTAAGCTGAACAATAACTCCTGCAAGTGTAGACTTATCACGGCAGTATCCCTTAATTGTAACCTTACCATCTACTACCTTAATCTCCTTGAAGAACATATCTGAAGGTACAACTTCTTCAAGTTTATCAAGCGTCTTAGCAAGATAATCGCTGTTATTAGATGAGGTTACAGAATAGAAAGTCCATATTCCGCTATAATTATCTTTAGCAAGCAACCATTCTTCATAAAGCTTCTTAGCTGGTTGAAGCTGCTTTATCTCTTTCTTATACTCATCTCGTGTTTTCTCGAGTCCCTTAACCTTAACGATAGCTATCGCAAATGAAGCTACAGCAAAGATAACCGACAAGATAACGAACACCTTAACAGCCTTAAGAGTATCTATAGACTTGGCAGAAGCCTTTGTCTTAGCTTGTGTATACTGCTTAAAGTTAACAGGATCAAGGCAGGCACCCATGGTTGAGAGGTATGTTATAAGCTCTGACTTAGATATACGGAACACCTTATCAGGCTCAACATTCTTAAGCTCTGTGATCTTGTTAAAGTTGATATTAAGCTCGTTAGCGAAAAGCTTATCGATACCGCCTACGTTAGCACCTTCACCGATTATGTAAGCCTTCTCGATAGGGCTTGACTGGTTACGCGATACATAGTAATCGACGATACGGCTAATAGAATTGATGAGATAACGAAGTGACTCTGTTACTTCTTCTCCATCAAGTCTCTCATGGATAAGAGATCCCTTACTAAGGAGTTCTACAGCTACCTGGTAAGATAACTTCTTATTCTCCATAACAGCGTTAGTTACAGCTGAACGACCGTATGGAACTGTTCTCTGGAACTGTAACACCTTGTTCTTAAGAACATTGATAATAGTAGAATCATTACCAATCTGAATGACCATACTTGGTGTATCATCTATCTGAAGCTTTAACATCTCAAGAGTACTGTTACCGATATAATCAATAGCAACTACTGTAAGGCCAAGGTTCTTAGCTAACTTATAGTAGTTATCGATAAGATTGTATCTTGCTGCCATAGCAAGGATACGTGAACTCTTTTCATTCTTATCATTGATATTCTCGAGTACTGCATATGTTAAAGAATAATCGTCTAAGTTGCCGACAGGGAAGTACTCACTAGCATTGTTCTGGACATATTCCTTCATCTTGCTTGGCTTACCCTGTGGGATTGTTGCCTCTTTGCTGGCAATTGTTGATGACTGCACGGTCATGATAACCTGCTTAGTAGATATAAGATTATCCTTAAGTGCAGCTCTGATTGCTTCTGTGAGGGCGTTGACATCCTTAAGATTACCGTCCTCTACACTGTTCTCAGGTGTAGTGATTGTGGCCGCCTTATGAACAGTCACAGACTTTTTACCTTGATGGCTTACTTCTGCAATTTTAATAAGCTCATTACTTATCTCTATAGATAATAACTTTGAAGCCATATTCTTTCCTCCCGTTTTTTGATTATCTCTGCCATATAGTCTTTATATACCAATCGATTATCGCATCGGTATATAACATGGCTATGAATATACCGGCGGACAGATATGGACCCAAAGCCAGTACATTTTCTTGTTTAGATACTCGCATACGGATTAAGTGTATGACTGATCCAATTATGGAACCCAACACCATCGCGAGTATAATA
>DOVJ01000124.1 GCA_003520145.1 Eubacterium sp. | reverse complement strand
TTTTTTGCTATTGATACATCATTATAACAATTCGCATCATTTCTATCAAATTCGAACTCATCCGCATATATGCGCATACTCGAAAAACTTGAAACAGGCGTAAAATCAAGAGAATCTCTTACAATAGCAACAGTCGGATATATCTCGTATATCCCCGGATTCTTTTTAGTATCATGATATTCATATTGAATTACAAATATTTTTAGACTGCTACCATCCACGCTATGAATGTACTGCCCCGTTTCTTCATCATAATAATTTGCACTGTCCAAACCTTTTTCTATCTGCGTTCTTCTCCATTTTATAGCACTTTGAATATAGTCATCTACATACGGAATCCCATCAGCCTGTATTTCATATACATTGTCATAGAATTTTACATACGTCACTTTAACTAACAGTCCATCTATATCTATCTCATCGCCAATATTCGCAATAACACTAACCGCAGCATTATCCGCAGCATTAGCCTTTTCTATCATCTGATTTCTAAGATACTCAGATATAGATTTATCCTCCGGACTTTGCGTTGTACTGACCGATTGGTTATTAGTGGTTACCGCATATAATTGTTCTTTTGCAGCATCTCTCACGAATTGCTCCTTATTCTGTTTTGAACAAGCAACAAGACATATAACAGAACAACATGTCATGCTCAAAAACACCGCTTTAAAACACAATTCCCATCTAATCATAGTCTTTCCCTTAATTAATAACTAACTTTATGTTTTTGATGCTAATTCAATTATAGTATAATATTAATATTAGTCAATAGAAGCCTTTTTCATATATTATTTCCCAACACATTCTTCCTTTTAAAAATCAACACTATAGCCACGCTCAACCCAAGCATGATGAGCAAAGTATTCCTCCAGCCTCCTATATCAAGCCCATATCTGCACATTTCCTCATTGTATAAGACAAATGCATTCAAGACTCTATAGTTCTCGCGCGCAAGTATATCATAAATCAAAAGCGAAACTGTTGCGACTGTCGCATACTTGTTGGATATAAGGCAGGATACTGCTATATAGATAAGTATGATATACATATTCCTGAAGGCATCGGATAAAAATCTCACTCCATAATATACATATTCAGGATACACATGCATATTCTTCGGATTTATGGGTACCAAAGCACGCATATAACTGCCTTCCGCATCCCAGTTACACGAAGTCCCAAGCCCTATTAGATTCGCTATTATAAGATCACACATATGATATGCTAGTGTCAACAGCATGAGTTCTCTTAACATAACAAGAACATTCTTCACAAGAAACTTAAGTCTGCTTTTATAATTGATAAGTACTATAGCCCTGAACTTCGAATACCACACGATAAAACCTATTATCAGAACGCCTACTATCGCAGACAGATTGGACATAGTAAAGCTCTCATACACATCATACGCGCATATCAAACCTTTGCCCCAACGATTGCGCTTACAAAAAAGCACAAGTCTGATATAAGTAGATAACTCATAGAAAACTATATAAGAAAGCATCGCTATTCTCACGTAATTAACAGATGTTCGATCTTTAGACGCATTTACTTCCATATACTTTTATACCTCCCAACATATACTCCAACACCAGATACAACAACTAACAACAAGCAAAGAATCGTTGGATAATCATGTTCATATACCAATCGAACCATACGTCCTATCATCATGCAGTTTCCCATAAGAGCGATATGACAAACAGCCACAGACATAAGCATGTATATAAGAACTATCACGTACGCAACAAGCGGATCCAAGTAGAATGCAAGAAGCATCTGAACAACAGATATAAGAACGCAGGTAAGCAAAGCACAAAAAAGATCAATTACAACCTCTCTCGCCCCTATGTAATACTCGGTATACAGGATACTTGTTATGAGTTTTTCATGAACGACCATATATGTCTTATCAGTGGCAAAGCACTCATAAGAGAGAATAGAGCCAATACATATACTTGCATATACTAAAGCAGCACTCATAACACACCACAGTAGCTTAGATAACATCCACTTATGCCTTCCGCCACTGCATATCAGTACATTTACACCACAACCCTTGATATCTCTGATTATATAATCGCCTATAACTATAGCAAGACCTATGAATATGAGGCTGAATCCATAAGGAATCTCAAAGTAGTTCTCTTCAACGCTAAATGGTCTCGACCCGGCAAAGTTTCGAACAAGCACCTCAAGCATCGAAGGATACCCGCGCCTTGAAACCTGCACCTCCCCTATAGACCTTATATACATCCACGTATCCATAAAAGAGTATAAGAAAAAAAGCAAAAAGACATACCATCTCCTCACTATTCCCTGTTTTATATCATATCTTAGAATTCTAAAAAAGCCCATGTTATACCTCTCTTCAACACAGTATCAACTCCATACAATGTATCAGGCAAATACTTCATATTTATCCGGCCATGCCTTGCATATGAGCGTAAGGCCACATTCTTTTGCAAGCTTTAGGGCTTCATCGGTAACCACCGCCTTCGAAATAAGGATGGGGACTCTTGCAAATATCACCTTTTGCACCATATCCACCGGCACCCTTCCTGAGGTAAATATTATACAGTCAGAGGGATCCATGCCATGAATGGCGGAATAACCTATGACTTTGTCCATGGCATTATGCCTTCCGATATCCTCGCAATCAAAAACGATCTCTCCCTTGTAGGCAAGGTAGGCGCTGTGAGTTCCCTTTGTGCTCTTGTGAATATTGCTGCCCAAAGAAAAGGCATTTATTATTTTAAACACGGTCCCAGGCTCCACCTTATGGCTTTTCTTTATCACTTCCTCATCAAATCTCAGATAGTCCGTGACCGCAGGCTTTAAGTAAACCTTGTTACTCGTGCAGCAGGTGGGCTCCACCATTATTCCGCTGTCAAGGACAATACTTTTATCCAGATAAACCTGCGCCCTGCTGCCGTCCTCGTTTATATCTATCCGTGATATGTCTCCGTATCCCTTTATCATCCTCTCGCAAATGAGTTTTCCAACCACCAGCTCCGCAAGGTCATCCGCCGTACAGGTGGTTTTGGCATACAGATCATCATTGATGTAAAGCCTTATGATATGCTCATGAATGATCTCCGAATCATTCTCCACGCATCCTCCGTCCGGTGTGTAGGCCGTGGATACGGCATGGGCTACAGTATTTTTGTGCACATATAAATTATTGATCCTATTCATGTTGTTCCTTTCAAAATTGTTCCTTTCAAGTCTCGCACCGCGAGGCTTGCGCGCCGGATTCGGTCTGCGC
>DOVJ01000233.1 GCA_003520145.1 Eubacterium sp. | reverse complement strand
CGGTGCGAGACTTGAACTTCTGGCAGCAGTTTGGCATCGCTTCCATAACAGAGTAAAACATGTAATCGTCTGTTATCTGAATGTTTTTGAAATCATCGTTATCCATACTGATTCCTCCTTGATTATATCATAAATAGTTATGTATAACAAGAACACATCCCCTATATATAGAATGTCAATTTCTCAGAAAAATGGGACATGATTATGAAAAAATCTCACATCAATGATGATGTATAAAAAAGTATTATCCGATATAGTAGGAAGAGTCGGAGCACCTATAGATCTTACTGCAACAGAAGAATTCGATACAGCAACATAAACTTTCAAGTATAACAGAGAAAAGCTCGGTGAAATAAGTGAAGAAGATCTTGCAATCATGTGGTATTATGAAGAGAATCTTGAGTATGTAGAACTTACAGATGCCATACTTGATAAAAAGGGCTGTCGCATTTTTTAGTGCGACAGCCCTTTTGGCTCAGTGCGTAAGTCTCGACTTGAAGATTATCTCAGAAGAACTCCGTCAATTCTTCCTCTAACTCCGTCACTTTCTTTCTCATAGCCATAAGCCTTTTCTGAGTCTCTATATATCGACTGGCTATTCTTTTTTGTTCCTCAAGACTCTTTAGAGGAATCATGATATTCTTCAAGGATTCGAGAGGGAGGTTAGGAACGACCTCGCCCTTGCAACCGTTCTTAAGCTGCGCCTGGCCTGGCTTGCTGTCAAGATATGCCTTGACGTAGTACGGAAGTACCTTGGCGGTATCTAGCTCGACGATGTAGAGGTTGCCGTTGACAAGAAGGGTGGTGTCATCCTGTAAGGATACCACGGCGGTTTTGACTGGGAGACCGTTCTTGGTGATGATGAGGTCTGAGTCTTTGGCACAGTATTTGTTGAGGCGTGGTGCAAGTTCACTTAGGTAGGACAGGTCGTCGCTAATCACACCGGTGTTCATGTCTGAGAGCATGAGAAGCCTTATGTCGGTAGGTTCGGTGCATACGAGCTTGTCAAGGTCAGCAGAAGGAAGCTGGGAGCCTCTCGTTACGCGCTTTATGAGACTTTCCAATGTCACGGAATCCTCTGAGATGTCAGGCTTATCGACGTATGACACAGGCGAGAGGTCGTAGTTACTTGCCTTGATATCATCAAGTGGCACGCGTTTAGCACTTCCTAGATGCTCTAAGATGCAATCAATGTCAGCGTCAGAGAGCGTCTTGTTGCGCCTTCCTCTTGTATAGATATCGGTCGCGTCGACGAAAGATACGCTCTTGTTGCCGCGACTCATGACCATGATAGAGATAGCGATGCCGGTCTGCTCGAGGATCTTACCAGGAAGCGAGATGACTGCCTCTATGAGACCATTGTCGATGAACTCGCGGCGCATGGAGATATCCGAGAGGTTGCGCGTCGTGCTGTCAGCCATGATGCACACAGCTCTTCCTTTGTCGCTAAGAAGCTTAATGCAGCGTTTCGCGTAGAGCCAGTAAGGCGAGAAAGCATCGCCCTTCCCGGTGGTGCTTCGCAGTTCGCGGCCAAAAGGCGGATGACAGAATACGCGGTCATATGTGTTATTAAGTTCAAATGTATCAGCCGGCGATACCTCTATGCCACAATCAAGTATATCGGCTCTCATCATAGCAATAGCGCGAACCATAGCATTTACCTCGTTGGCAAAAAAACTTGCTTCTATCCCTTCTAGAATACATTCTCTTATGAAGTTGATACTTCCTGCGCAAAGTTCTGCGCAGGATTTTTTCTTTTGTGGCTTAAGCAGCTTGATTGCGAGCTTGCTGATGTAATCAGGCGTTGGATCGTCCATGCGCGTGTTCTCAAAAAGTAAGAATGCTGCGAATTCGTCGGTTGAACACTCGTGAGAGAGGTCTGTGATCATGTCCCAGTGAGGACGTATCTCGGTGTCAAGAACAGATGTTAAGTCCTCCTTGATATCATATTCGGCGATGAATGCATCTAAACTGTCAGGTGGATTGCCACCGCACTTAGTTATGATATAGGCAGCGCAGTGCTCGAATAAGTGCTGCTTGTCACGCGAAGAAAAGTTGATCGATGCAAATGCTTTTCTAACCTTAATGGTATCTATAAGTTGAAGTTTTGATAAAGTAGCTTGTTTCATATGTACCTCCTTGTGCAGTACTAAAAATAGTATATCATAAAAGCGCCTGGGTGTAAAGAGAATATGTAAAACCAAAATTTGATAATAAAATATCAAGAAGAACTTGTTGACAAGCAGGGCGGAATGTGATATATAAAAAATAAGAGATAGCTTGGTTGTAAGAAACCAAAAGACAAAAACACGCAAAATGGAGGAAAAGATTATGGGTAAGATTCAGAAAGCAACAACGATTGACATCAAGAAAGCGTGCACTTTCACGGGACACAGACCTGAGAGGCTTGCGCTTCCAGAAGAACAGGTCATAGCATTTATCAAGGAACAGGTTAAGAAGGCTATCGAGGATGGCTACACCTGCTTCATATCTGGTATGCAGAGGGGTGTGGACATATGGGCTGCAGAGGCGGTTTTGGAGGAGCGCAAGAACGGACATGACCTTAAGCTTGTGGCTGCTTGTTCTTTTGAGGGGATGGAGAGGAGTTGGGATCTGGAATGGATTAAGAGGTATAACCGCATCCTTAGGGAAGCCGATGGTGTCTACTTCATAGGAGACTATCCGTCTAGAGCGGCGCATTTTATGCGTGATGACTGGCTTGTTGATCATGCGTCAAGGCTCATAGCAGTCTACACGGGTGCGCCGGGCGGCACGAAGCACACTATGGAATATGGTGTGAAGAAGGGCTTGGAGGTTATAAGGATATGAAAAGGAGTTGGAGGGCTGGACTTGACAGCGAAAATCGGGATTAACCTAATATATGTGTGGAGGTGAAAGAACAGATGAAAATATATAAAAGAACAAAAGAAACTGAAGTTATCTCTGCTATGGCGTTGATAAAC
>DOVJ01000226.1 GCA_003520145.1 Eubacterium sp. | reverse complement strand
AAAGGCTGTAAAAAACTATCACGAGGATGATTCGCAAGATTTCGTCATCTTTTTTACAGCCCCATGCTTATATATGGTTTCCTAATTCTTCCCACTCATTCATGAGTTCTTCAAGCTTCAGGTTATTATTCTGTATTTCCTCATGAAGCTTTAGAAGCTTGGATTGATTTCTGGATACCTCATCGGTATTCATAAGTTCTTCGAGTTCTTTGTTCTTTTCTTCTAATTGGTTGATTTCTTCTTCAACTACTTTGAATCTGTTGCGAAGCTTGTTAAGACGGTTTTGTTCTTCACGCTGTTTTTTATAATCAACCTTTCCTTGTGATGGTGCGTTTTCAGTCTGCGTAGCAGTTATTTCGTCTTTTTTCTTTTCAAGATAGTAGTCATAATTACCTATGTAGGTGTTGAGTTTCTTATCTTTTAGTTCGATTATTCTGTGTGCGCAAGAGTTGATAAAGTACCTGTCATGCGATACAAAAAGTAGTGTGCCGTCATAGTCATTCAAAGCATTTTCCAAGATCTCTTTGGAGTAATTATCCAGATGATTGGTAGGCTCATCAAGGATTATAAAATTAGCTTTGCACAACATGAGCTTAGCAAGAGACATACGACCTTTTTCTCCACCACTTAGGCTGTTACAGCTTTTGAATACATCATCGCCAGTGAAAGAGAATGCTGCAAGCATATTGCGGATTTCGGTGTTGGTCATATCTGGATACTCAGTAGCTATTTCATCAATCAATGTTCGCGAAGAAGAGATGTTTAACTGCTCCTGATCGTAATAGGCAATCTTGACGTTAGCCCCGATTGTGATGGTTCCTTTTTTGGGACTTATATAATTCATGATAAGCTTAAGAATTGTTGACTTGCCAGTTCCGTTATCACCGATAAGAGCTATATGTTCTCCCTTTTTTATAGAGAAATTGATATCACTGATGATTTCTTTGGTGTCATACGCCATAGATACATGCTCGATATCTAGAACATCTTTACCGCTTTCAGTGTCATAATCAAGAAAAATATTCATATTAGTGTCTTGTATGACAGGCTTATCGATACGTTCCATCTTATCAAGAAGCTTTTGCCTTGATTCGGCTCTTTTGATGGACTTTTCTCTGTTAAACTGTTTGAGCTTGGTTATAACTTCAGTTTGATGCTTTATCTCATCCTGGTTTTTCTGATAAGCCTTAAGAAGTGCTTCGTATCTGTCTTTGTTTTTCTTAGCATAATCGGTATAATTGCCATTATAAGTAATGGCAGCTTTATTTTCGATGCCTATAACTTTAGTAGCTATTTTATCAAGAAAATATCTATCATGAGATACAACAAGTATAGCCTTATCATAAGTTCGAAGATAGTCTTCAAGCCATTGAACACTGGTGATATCAAGATGATTGGTAGGCTCATCGAGTATCAGAAGATCAGGTGAATCAAGAAGTATCAGAGCAAGTGACAGTCTTGTTTTTTGACCGCCTGATAAGGTGTTGACTAATCGCTCTTTATCGTCAAGCAAGCCCAAACCTGTTAGAACAGATATTATTTCTTTTTTGTAGGTCAATCCGCCTTTTTCAATGTACTTTTCGTTGTATGAATTATAATCTACGATGAGCTTTTCAAGTTCTTCACCTGATAATATCGACATCTGCTTTTCCATATTATGAAGGTTTTCTTCCATATCCACAAGGTGTTTTTTGGTATTATAGGCTTCTTCATATATGGTTTTGTCAGAATCTATCATACTGTGCTGAGATAGATAACCAAGCCTTGAATCACCTGATATGTATATATTACCTTCATCATAGGCTTCTTCGCCTATTATCATCTTAAGAAGAGTAGTCTTACCGACACCGTTATTACCCACCAAAGCAACTTTTTCGCGGTTATCTATGGTAAAGCTTATATTATGAAACAGTTCTTTGTCGCCAAAACTCTTTGTAAGGTTATTGCAATTGATTATCATGTCAATTCCATTCCTTTACTATTGATTTAACGAGATTTACAAAAAGTTCTGCCGATATCTTGGCATTCTCTATAACTTCCTGATGAGAAAGCTTATTGGATGAAAGTCCGGCAGCCTTATTGGTTATATATGAAAGACCTAAAACTTCCATATTCTGATATCTAGCTGCAATAGTTTCGGGAACTGTTGACATACCTGTAGAAGAAGCTCCTAGAGCTGCCATTGCCTTAATATCTGCCGGGGTTTCATAACGCGGTCCCTCAAAGAATATATAGTTGCCGCGCTTAAGATTAACACCTTCTTTTTGGGCAACATCTAAAGCAAGGTTTCTTGCCTTAAGTGAATAGACCTCACTCATATCTACAAAAGATGCTCTTTTTTTCTTTTCTATATCCCCCCTGAAAATCGAAGGCATAAAAAGAGAAATGTGGTCGTCTATCAACATGATATCACCAGGATTAAGATCTGGTGCGATTCCACCAGCAGCATTGGTAATTATCATACGGTTTATACCAAGTTCTGAAAATACTCTGACAGGAAAAGTTATCTCGTCTGTAGAATAGCCTTCATAATAGTGAAAACGTCCGTTCATAACAATAACTTCTTTGTCATGGATCCGTCCAAATATAAGTTCTCCACTATGACCTTCAACTGTTGATACAGGAAATCCTGGAATGTCGCTGTATGGTAATTTCACAGCATCAGATATATGGTTGACGAGACCTGAAAGACCAGAACCAAGTATAATGGCAATAGATGGTTTGATCGATATATGCTCTTTGATGTAACTTATTGTTTCATTCATAAGTAATACCTCCTTTTAATGATACTATTATACAGGATTTTTGCTTTCAATTCAACTAGACTATGCTGCAATAATCTGATATAATTAAAGATGAGTGGGAGAATGAATGTTCTAAAAACATGTATTGGAGGTATTATGTTTCAGATCAATAATCTCTACAATAACAAAAACATGCGAATACTTGACAGCAAGGGAAGCTTCAAGGTTTTTGAACATGAAAGAGACTTAAGTGTGTCTCCGCTTAACGCCATGAATGCTTACTTTTCAGCTGAGATGAACATCAAGAAAAGACAGGTTTTGTGCGAACTTAATGGTAATAATGCTGTTATCTGCCAATCAGGCTCTATGCAGTGGACTCTTGGCAATGTGAATATGACTTCTGGAATCAAAAGCGTAGGTAATTTCCTTGGCAAGATGGTTGGCGGTGCTGTAACAGGTGAAAGCGCTGTTAAGCCTGAGTATTCTGGAACTGGTCTTATGATGCTTGAGCCTACATATAAGCATATTCTTCTTGTTGATCTTGAGGATTGGAATGGTTCTATAGTTCTTGACGATGGGCTTTTCCTCGCTTGTGAGTCAACAATTAAGCAAAAAGTTGTTGCAAGGAGCAACATTTCATCAGCAGTTCTTGGTAAGGAAGGACTCTTCAATCTTTGCCTTACAGGTAGCGGAATCGCAGTTTTAGAGAGCTTTGTGCCACAAGAAGAATTGTATGAACTCACACTTGATAACGATTGCGTTAAGATTGACGGCAATATGGCTATAGCATGGTCTAGTTCGCTTAACTTTACAGTTGAAAAATCCGGAAAGAGTCTTCTTGGTTCGGCTGTTTCAGGTGAAGGACTTGTAAATGTATATCGTGGATCAGGTAAGATACTTATGGCTCCGACCGCATAAGACTTTGCTATTTTTTTGACATAGACCTATTGACAAATAAATAACTTTCTGCTAAAATACGTATAATGAAAGTTTTTTTATGTGAGGTATTGTTTATGGGCGAGAAAAAGATTTCGAAGGCGGTTATACAACGTTTGCCACGTTATTATCGTTATCTTGGAGATCTTAAGGATTGCGGTATAGACAGGATTTCATCCAAAGAATTAAGCGAAAGGATGAAAGTTACTGCATCCCAGATCAGACAAGATCTTAATAACTTTGGCGGTTTTGGGCAGCAGGGCTATGGTTACAATGTTCCTATTCTATACAATGAGATAGCAAAGATCCTCAATATTACTACCAAACATACCATGATTGTTATTGGAGCGGGTAATCTCGGTCAGGCTATTACTAACTACAATAATTTTGAAAAACAGGGTTTTGTAGTTAAGGCTATGTTTGATGTTAATCCTGATGTTGTTGACAGTGCTTCCACAAGAGTACCTGTTTATAACATAGACAATGTTAAGAACTATATCAAAAAGTACAATATCGAGATAGCAGTTCTGACTATACCTAAGACAGCGGCTATTGAGACAGCGAATATGCTTGTTGACGCTGGAATTAAGGCTATATGGAACTTTACTCATACAGATTTGAATCTTCCTGAACATGTTACGGTTGAGAATGTTCATCTGTCTGATAGTCTCATGAAGCTTTCTTACAACATGGAAAGATCTGCAGATGTAATGGACGATAAGAACTGATGTTTGATTTAGAAGAAGTATTAAAAACCAAGAATATTCCGATTCTTACTCTTGATGAGAAGTGGCATCAGGTCTTTAACGATAACGTTAAGACTAAGGAAATCCTTCAACTCGAAGCGAATCTTAACGAGCTTCTTAAGTATCAGGCTTCTGTTACTGAGAAGCTTAAGGATTATAAAAACCTGAAGTCAAAGCTGATGGAAGGCGTTGTTGCCAATATGGACAATGAAGATGATGATCCTAAGAAAGCTAAGATCAATGCCAAGAATCAAAAGCTTATCCTCGATGCGAAGGAAAAGATAGAAGAATTGGAAGATGAGATGCTTGATATACCTAAGCGTATAAGGGATGCTAATCTTGAACTTATGATTGCGAGTGTTAACCTCGCCTTTGATAAGATGCGATATAATGCTGAAGATATAGCACTTCTTGATAAGGTTATCGCAAGCATGCGTATCGATCTTAAGAAAAAACTCCTGATAAAACAGGATAAAGAAACATTTAATACACAGACATATGCATATCTTCATGATATTCTTGGCAATGATGTCATGGATGCATTTGATAAAAGAGAAGAATAATTATGATTATCGGTTTGGGACATGATATGATCGAGATAGAGCGGATTAAGAGAGCTTGTGAGAAGAAAAGCTTTCTAAGCCGTATCTATACTGAGAAAGAGATAAGTACATTGTTGACTATGGAACCGACAACCATATTAAGTAACAGATCCTTAGAGCGATTAGCAGCGAACTTTACAGTTAAAGAGTCGGTTGTTAAAGCTCTTGGGGTCGGTTTTTCATGTGGAATAAAACCTCAGGATATAGAGGTTCTTAGAGATGAAAAAGGGGCGCCATATGTAAATCTGTATAACAAAGCTCTTGAGGTCGCAAGAGAAAAAGGCGTTAAACATATACATGTTTCCATAACTCATATCAAAGAAGTGGCAAGCAGCGTCGTTATACTTGATCAGGAGGAATGAATGTGAGATATATACTGGATGCGAATTCCATGAATGAAATCGATAACAATACTATTAACGAATACGGAATACCCGCGCTTGTTCTCATGGAAAAGGCTGCTATGAGTGTTGCTGAT
The DNA here is from genome assembly GCA_003520145.1 of Eubacterium sp. Classification (GTDB taxonomy): domain Bacteria; phylum Bacillota; class Clostridia; order Lachnospirales; family Lachnospiraceae; genus UBA9775. Next base: position 1,119 of record DOVJ01000226.1, on the reverse strand, counting down.
GTTGCAGCTGATATGCTTGACTCTAAAGGTAAAGTGCTTATACTGTGCGGTAATGGTAATAACGGTGCTGATGGCGTTGCCGTGGGAAGACTTTTATTTCAAAAGAATATCGACGTGACTATATATCTTACATCCATGTCAAGACACACCGAAGAGCTTGATATACAGCTCGATATAGCAAGAAAGCTTGGAATTGGGATTATAAGCGAATTAAAGAATTTAGACTATGATCTTATCATAGATGCTATATTTGGAATCGGTTTATCACGCAACATAGAAAATGATCTCGCACAGCTTATAGACAGAGTTAATGAATCTAAAGCTAAGGTTCTTGCTGTTGATATTCCGAGCGGTATAAGTGCAACTAATGCATCAATCATGGGTACTGCCATAAAAGCTGATGCAACCGTAACATTTGGATACTATAAGCATGGTCATCTGCTTTATCCCGGAAGAGCTTATACAGGAGAATTACATCTTGCTGATATAGGCTTTGTTAAGCCATCTAATAGTCGTCTTGCGTCATTTGATTACACTCTTGATGAGACAGACCTTGTGAATATTCCCAGAAGAAAAAATGATTCGAACAAAGGTAGTTACGGCAAAGTCCTTGTTATAGCAGGCTCAAAGGGGTGCTGTGGTGCGGCGATTCTTTCTGCAAAGGCAGCATTAAAGAGCGGTTGTGGAATGGTTATGGTCTATACACATAAGGAAAATGCTTCGGCTATATATAGTTCGTTCCCAGAGTGTCTTGTTACGACGTACGAAGATGAACATGATTACACAAAGCTTCGCAATGCTATAAACTGGGCAGATTCTGTCGTTATAGGTCCTGGGCTCGGAAGCAGTCAGCTATCAGTAAGTCTGGTTAAGTTCGCTTTTATCAATATTGATAAGCCTATGGTCGTCGATGCTGACGCTATCAACATATATGCACAGAATAAGGAACTTACTGAACATATTAAACCAAATCATATATTTACGCCTCACTTGAAGGAGATGTCGCGCCTTATAAGTGTTGAAACCGAATCAATCAAGAAGGATATAGTCGACACCGCACGGCTTTTTGCGATTGATAGAAAATGTGTCTGCGTACTAAAAGATTCACTAACAATAGTT